>NZ_JBHYYB010000026.1:0-113079 GCF_042752535.1 Kitasatospora sp. NPDC059327
GGCGGGCGCCGGGGCGGGGCGCCCCCCCCGCGCGGGGGGCGCCGGGGCGCGGCCCCCCGGGCGTGCCGGCGCCGGGGGGGCGGGCGCGCCCCCCCCGCGGCCCCGCCCCCGTCCGCCGCCGAACGGCTCTCCCTCTTCGTTAGAGTGATCCACATGCTGGTTGCCGCTGCCGTCTGCCCCTGCCCGCCGCTGCTCGTCCCGGAGGTCGCCGCCGGCGCGGCCGCCGAGCTGGAGCCGCTGCGCGCGGCCTGCGACGAGGCGCTCGCCGCGCTGCTCGCGGCCGGGCCGGAGCTGGTCGTGGTGGTCGGTACCGGGACCGAGCCCGAGGTGTGGACCGAGGGCGGCGCGGGTTCGTTCCACCGGTACGGGGTGCCGCTGGTGGCGAAGCTGCCGTCCGGCCGGATCGAGGGGCCGGAGCTGTCCCCCTCGCTGACCGTCGGCGCCTGGCTGCTGGAGCGGGCCGGGGCGACCCTGCCGACGCACGCCTGCGCGGTGCCCGCCGACGCGCCCGCCGAGCGGATGCTCGGGCTGGGCCAGGGCCTGGCCGGGCTGGCCGACCGGGTCGGGCTGCTGGTGATGGGCGACGGCAGCGCCTGCCGCTCGGTGAAGGCACCGGGTTATCTGGACGAGCGGGCCGAGGGCTTCGACGCGGTCATCGCGGACGCGCTGGCCTCGGCGGACGTGGCGGCGCTGGCCGCCGTGGACCCGGGGCTGGCCGGCGAGCTGCTGGCCGAGGGCCGCGCCCCCTGGCAGGTGCTGGCCGGCGCCGCCGAGGGCGCCGGCCTCACCGCGCGGCTGGGCTACCGGGACGCGCCGTACGGGGTCGGGTACGTCGTCGCCTCCTGGAGCTGACGCCCGGAGCCCGGTTCAGGGCGTCGGGCCCTTTCCGGCGCCGCCGGTGCCGGGCTGACCGGGCTCGCCGGGCTTGTGGGCGAAGTCGTCCACCGCGCCCTTGGCCTTGCTGGCACCGTGCTCGATCTTCTCGCTGTACTTGCCCTTGGTCGCCTTGTCGATCGCGCCGCCGGCCTTGTCCACCACATTCTCGATCTGCCCGCTGTGCTTGCCGGCCAGTTCGCTCGCCTTCCCCTTGAGCTCCTCGGCCTTGCCCTTGAGGTTGTCCATCAGACCCATGGTGGTGTCACCGTTCCTCTCTGTTTCCTGCTCAACGTCCGTCACGGCCGAACCGTTCGCGGTCCGGCGAAAACATCCGCAATCGCTCATATCGTCGCTCCCCGGGGGCCGGGCGGACGGGGAGGTCACCGGCGCGGCGACGGTTTTGCGAGACTGGTCCGGTGAGCACCTCCCGTACCGTCCAGCCCCACGCCGCCCCGCCCCGTGTCGTCTCCGTGGTGGGCGCGACCGCCGCCGGCAAGTCCGACCTGGCCGTCGCCCTCGCCCGCGTGCTGGGCGGCGAAGTGATCAACACCGACTCGATGCAGCTCTACCGGGGCATGGACATCGGCACCGCCAAGCTCACCCCGCAGGAGCGCGGGGGCGTCCCGCACCACCTGCTGGACATCTGGGACGTCACCGAGGCCGCCAGCGTCGCCGAGTACCAGCGGCTGGCCCGGGCCGAGATCGACCGGCTGCTCGCGGCCGGCCGCACCCCGGTCCTGGTCGGGGGCTCCGGGCTCTACGTCCGGGCGGCGATCGACGAGATGGAGTTCCCCGGCACCGACCCCGAGGTCCGGGCCCGGCTGGAGGCCGAGCTGGAGCGGAGCGGCCCGTACGCCCTGCACCGGCGGCTGGCGGAGCTGGACCCGGCCGCCGCCGAGGCCATCCTGACCAGCAACGGCCGGCGGATCGTCCGGGCGCTGGAGGTCATCGAGATCACCGGGCAGCCGTTCACCGCCAACCTGCCGAGCAACACGGCCGTCTACGAGGCGGTCCAGATCGGCGTCGCGGTGCCCCGGCCCGAGCTGGACGAGCGGATCACCCTGCGGGTCGACCGGATGTGGCAGGCCGGACTCCCGGACGAGGTGCGGGAGCTGGAGAAGCTCGGCCTGCGCGAGGGCCGGACGGCCTCCCGGGCGCTCGGCTACCAGCAGGTGCTGGACCACTTCGCCGGTCTGTGCACCGAGGACGAGGCCCGGGCCGAGACGGTCCGGGCGACCAAGCGGTTCGCCCGCCGTCAGGAGTCCTGGTTCCGTCGCGACGACCGGATCCACTGGCTCTCCCGGCCGGCCGGTGCCGACCCGGCCGAGCTGCTCTCCCGCTCGCTGGAGCTGATCGACCGTCAGGAATCGGACGGGTCGTAGACCGTATCCGGCCAATCCGGCGGTGCACCTGCGCGCGCAGGTGGGCGTGCAGGACGAACCGGCGGTTACAGCCGGATCACGTGATGGCCACGGATCATTCGACGGCCCCGGTCAGGCCCGGAACGCTCCCCTGGACATGCCATCATCGATGCCATAAGGGTCGGCCCGGGCGGGTCGACCGTTGCCCGGCCGCGAGTCCGCACTCGTGTCGAACTGTCAGGGGAGGCCGCGTGTCGACGGGTACCGGCCCCGAAACCGGCCAGAGCGGGAGCACCACCGCCCAGGCCGACGGCCCCGACGCCTCGGCCCTGCCGGACCTGCCCGTACTGCCCGGCCTCGACGGTCCCACCTCCTACGCGCTCGCGCTGCCCGCGCTGGACACCAGCGCCCCGGCCGGCGCGGTGCACGAGCGGGAGATCCGGCCGCGCCGCCGGCTGCGCTGGTGGCAGACCCTGCCGATCGCGCTGCTGGCCACCGCCGGCTCGCTGATGTTCGCCTTCCCGCTCGCCTTCGCCTCGGCCGGGCCCGGCTCCGCGATGGTCGGCATGCTCGGCCTGCTGCTCACCGCGGCCTCGGTCGGCTGGGGCGCGATGGCCGCCCGGCACGCCGGGTACAAGTGGCCGGGCCTGCCGCGCCGGGGCTCCGGCCGGCGGGCCGGGTGGAAGGCGATCGTGATCTACACCGCGGTCGCGCTGGTCGCCTGCGCGCTGGCGCTGTGGCGGGTCGTCCACCTGCGCTGACCGTGCGGCGTCACCGCCCGGCGCGGTCCGCCCGCTGGTCCGCGGCGCTGCCGGGCGGGCCCGCTCAGTATCATCGGGAGGGTGAGCGACTCCTCCGTGACCCCCGCCGGCCTGCCCTTCCTGAAGGGGCACGGCACCCAGAACGACTTCATCATCGTGCCCGACCCGGACGGTCTGCTGACGATCGGTCCCGAGGCCGTCGCCGCGCTCTGCGACCGCCGGGCCGGCATCGGTGGCGACGGGCTGCTGCGGGTGGTGCGGTCGGCCGCCGACCCGGTCGCGGCCGACCAGGCGGACCGGGCCGAGTGGTTCATGGACTACCGCAACTCCGACGGTTCGATCGGCGAGATGTGCGGCAACGGCGTCCGGGTCTTCGCCCGCTACCTGGTCGAGGCCGGGCTGGCCGGGTCGGGCGAGCTGGCGGTCGCCACCCGGGCCGGGGTGCGGCGGGTGCGGGTGGGCGAGGACGCCGAGGACGGCACGCCCGGCGCGGTGACCGTGGACATGGGGCGCGCGGTGCTGCCCGGTCCGGACGGGATCGAGGTGGCGGTCGGCGCACGGCGCTGGCCGGCCCGCAACGTGAACATGGGCAACCCGCACGCGGTGGCCTTCGTGGACAGTCTCGACCAGGCCGGCGACCTGCTCGGCGCGCCGCTCACCAGCCCCGCGGACGCCTACCCGCAGGGCGTCAACGTCGAGTTCGTGGTGGACCGGGGGCCGCGCCACGTCGCGATGCGGGTGCACGAGCGCGGCTCGGGCGAGACCCGCTCCTGCGGCACCGGCGCCTGCGCGGTCGCGGTGGCCGCCGCCCGCCGGGACGGTGTCGACCCGGCCGTCACCGGCGAGGCCGTCACCTACACCGTGGACGTGCTGGGGGGCCGGCTGATGATCACCGAGTATCCGGACGGCCGGGTGGAGAAGACCGGTCCGGCGGTCATCGTGGCCCGCGGCGAACTCGACCCGCAGTGGCTCGCCACCGCCCAGCGGTAGCGGCCGGTTTGCCCATTTCGTACGGCGGCGAATCCCCCCGTTCGGGTGATCCCGATGACGGACGGGGAGCAGCGCGTCGCGGAACGTGCTCTGCTCGGTAGCATGGACCACCGGGTCGGCCAATGCTCCCGGTGACCGCTGCCGGAGGTGCCGATGACCATCGAAGCCGGGCAGCCCCTGGTGGGGCAGCCGACGTCCGCACGGCAGGCCGGGCCCAAGCGACCCCTGGGGGGCCTGGGCCGGGCCGCACTCGGCCGGGCCGGGCGGGCCGCCCTGCTGGCCACCGGCCGCACACCGGTGCCGGACGCGCTCGAACCACTGGTGCAGGCCCACCGCCGGCACCATCCGCAGGCCGACCTCGGCCTGCTCGGCCGGGCCTACCGGCTCGCCGAGGCGAGCCATCGCGGGCAGAAGCGGAAGAGCGGCGAGCCGTACATCACCCACCCGCTGGCCGTGACCATGATCCTGGCCCAACTCGGCGCCGGGACGACCACGTTGGTCGCCTCGATCCTGCACGACACCGTGGAGGACACCGAATTGACGCTGGAGCAGGTGGGGGCCGGGTTCGGGCCCGAAGTCGCCTACCTGGTCGACGGGGTGACGAAGCTGGAGAAGGTCGACTTCGGCGCGGCGGCCGAGGCGGAGACCTTCCGCAAGATGCTGGTCGCCACCGGGGACGACGTCCGGGTGATGGTCATCAAGCTCGCGGACCGGCTGCACAACATGCGCACCATCCGGCACATGAAGCCGGCCAGCCGGATCCGGATCGCCAAGGTCACCCGGGACGTGCTGATCCCGCTGGCCGAGCGGCTGGGCATCCAGGTGCTCAAGGCGGAGCTGGAGGACATCGTCTTCGCCACCCTGCACCCGGAGGAGTACGCCCGGACCAGGGCGCTGCTGGCCGGCCGCGAGGACCACCCCGACGCCCTGCTCGCCCCGTTCGCCCGGGCGCTGGCCCGCCAGCTCGCCGAGGCCGGGGTGGCCGCCGAGGTCACCGTCCGGCCGCGGCACTGCGTCTCGCTGCACCGGGTCCTGCTCAAGCGGGACGCCGCCGCCGGCCCGGACGGGCGGCCGCAGGGGCCCCAGCCCGCCGACTTCGGGCGGCTGCTCGTGGTGGTGGAGGAGAACGCGGACTGCTACGCCGTGCTCGGCGAGCTGCACACCTGCTGGACGCCGCTGCCGGGTGAGTTCAAGGACTTCGTGGCCGCCCCCAAGTTCAACCTCTACCAGTCGCTGCACACCGCGGTCGCCCTGGAGGGCGGCGAGGTGGTCGAGGTGCTGGTCCGCACCCGGCGGATGCACGAGGTGGCGGAGACCGGGGTGGTGGCCCTGGGCGATCCCCGCCAGCCCGGTACCGACCAGGGGAGGGACGAGCTGGACGGTACCGACCCGGCCCGGCCCGGATGGCTCAGCCGGCTGCTGGAGTGGCAGCAGGAGACGCCCGACCCGGACGCCTTCTGGTCCGCGCTGACCGCCGACCTCGCCGGGGACCGGGAGATCACCGTCGTCACCGAGGGCGGCGAAACGCTTCAGCTGCGGGCCGGTGCCAGCTGCGTCGACGCGGCCTACCAGCTCGGCGAGGAGACCGGCCACCGATGTATCGGCGCCCGGGTCAACGGCCGGCTGATCGCGCTGTCCACCGTGCTCCAGGACGGCGACCGGCTGGCCATCCTCACCGAGCAGGGAGACCCGGCCGCCCGCCCGTCCGGCCCGGCGCCCGAGTGGCTGGCGCACGCCCGTACACCGGCCGCCCGGCTGGCCATCGAGCGGTGGCTGGCGGACCACCCGCCGCGCGTCCCGGTGGTCCGCACCGGGCCCTCGGCCGGCCAGCCGGTGCCGCCCGCACACCGCACCGCCGAGCGCGGCGCGGCCCCGGTCGCGGTGGTCGGCCGGCCCGGCGCACCGGTCCGGCTGGCCCGCTGCTGCACCCCGGTGCCGCCGGACGAGGTCAGCGGCTTCGCGATCCGCGGCGGCGCGGTCGCCGTGCACCGCACCGGCTGCCCGGCGGGGGAGCGGATGCGGGCCGACGGGCGGGGCACACCGGAGATCCACTGGCAACCCGGCGGCGCGCCGCCGTCCGGCTACCGGGCCACCCTGCGGGCCGAGGCGCTGAACCGGCCCCGGCTGCTGGCGGACCTCACCGCGGCGATCTCGGAGCAGGGCGTCGGGATCGTCTCGGCCGAGGTGGAGCCGCCGCAGGAGCTGCGGGTCCGGCACACCTACACCGTCGAGCTGCCCGAGCCGGGCACGCTGCCCGCCGTGCTGCGGGCGATGCTGCGGGTCTCCGGGGTGTACGACGTGAGCCGGCCGCACGCCCCGGGCGGCGGCGGCGCCCGCACCCCGGCCGCCCGGCCCGGCGCGGCGCCCGCGGCGGGAAATGGGGATGACCGGTCCACATCCGGCGTGCGACCATCATGGGGAATTCACGGCCGGTCCGCGGCGTTCACTGGACACTGAACACCAGAGTCCCAGTGGGCTCCGTGGCCCTGCGGGGTAGCTCACCACTCGCCCGAGCGGTAGACGGGGCGGCAGCTGGGCAGACTCCGGGTGTGACCGTTCGCGCGGTCGCGCCCACAGGCCGTCCCACTCCTGCAGCCAAAGGACAGAATGACCTCCACGTCCGACACCCGCGACCACGCCGACGCCCCGCGCCGCTACGACGGTCCGCGGGCGGAAGCCCTCATGGACGAGGACCTCGCGGCCCGCGACGAGGACCTCGACCGCCACTACGACGGCGACCAGTACGACCGCAGTGAGCGAGCCGCCCTGCGTCGCGTCGCCGGCCTCTCCACCGAACTCCAGGACGTCACCGAGGTCGAGTACCGCCAGCTCCGTCTGGAGCGCGTGGTGCTCGTCGGCGTCTGGACCGACGGCACCGTCGAGGAGGCGGAGAACTCGCTGGCCGAGCTCGCCGCGCTCGCCGAGACCGCCGGCTCCGAGGTCCTGGACGGCGTCATCCAGCGCCGGGACAAGCCCGACGCCGCCACCTACATCGGCTCCGGCAAGGCCAAGGAGCTGCGCGACATCGTCGCGGCGACCGGCGCCGACACCGTGGTCTGCGACGGTGAGCTCACCCCGGGCCAGCTGATCCACCTGGAAGACGTGGTCAAGGTCAAGGTCGTCGACCGGACGGCCCTGATCCTGGACATCTTCGCCCAGCACGCCAAGTCCCGGGAGGGCAAGGCGCAGGTCTCGCTCGCGCAGATGCAGTACATGCTGCCGCGGCTGCGCGGCTGGGGTCAGTCGCTCTCCCGCCAGATGGGTGGTGGTGGCTCCGGCTCCTCCGGCGGCGGTATGGCCACCCGTGGCCCCGGTGAGACGAAGATCGAGACCGACCGGCGCCGGATCCGCGAGAAGATGGCGAAGCTCCGCCGGGAGATCGCCGACATGAAGAAGGGCCGCGACACCAAGCGCCAGGAGCGCAAGCGCCACCAGGTGCCGTCCGTGGCCATCGCCGGCTACACCAACGCCGGCAAGTCCTCGCTGCTCAACCGGCTCACCGGCGCGGGCGTGCTGGTGGAGAACTCGCTGTTCGCCACCCTGGACCCGACGGTGCGCCGGGCGCAGACCCCGAGCGGCCGGCTCTACACCCTGGCCGACACGGTCGGCTTCGTCCGGCACCTGCCGCACCACCTGGTCGAGGCGTTCCGCTCGACCATGGAGGAGGTCGCCGACGCGGACCTCATCCTGCACGTGGTGGACGGCTCGCACCCCGAGCCGGAGACGCAGCTGGCCGCCGTCCGCGAGGTGATCGTCTCGGTCGAGGCACAGAACGTGCCGGAGATCGTGGTGATCAACAAGGCCGACGCCGCCGACCCGCTGGTGCTGCAGCGCCTGCTGCGCCGCGAGCCGCACGCCATCGTGGTGTCGGCCCGCAGCGGCCTGGGCATCGAGGAGCTGCTGAAGCTCATCGACGACGAGCTGCCGCGCCCGGCGATCGAGGTGCACGTGCTGGTCCCGTACACCCAGGGCGGACTGGTCTCCCGGGTGCACGCCGAGGGCGAGCCGCTGTCCACCGAGCACACCGCCGAGGGCACCCTGCTGCACGCCAAGGTGCCGGCCGATCTGGCGGCCGAGCTGGAGCGCTACGCGGTGGCGCTGAGCGCGCGGAGCTGAGACAGGCGAGGCCGACGGGCCCCGGGCTTCCCCTCGCGGGGGAGCCCGGGGCCCGTCGTCGTCGCCGGTGGCCGGCCGAGCCGCGTGCCCGGTTACTTGGCGTTCTTGGAGAAGTAGTCGAACGCCTGCTTCGCCTGCTCCTGGAGCGAGGGGCCGGCCATGTACTCGGACGGGTTGCGGTTGCCGATCGAGTTGACGCTGATCAGGTTCGGCTTGCCGTCCTTGGTGATGAACCAGCCGCCGCCGCTGGACCCGCCGGTCATGGTGCAGCCGATCACGTACATCGGCGGGCGGGCCGGGTCGAAGGAGAGCCGGACCGGCCGGATCGCGGAGTCGCAGTGGTTGAGCTCCATACCGTCGAACGGCCGCTCGGCGGGGTAGCCGTAGGAGAAGGCCGAGGTGATCTGGTCCCGCGGGGCGTTGAACCAGACCGGGACGGAGCTGCCGACCGTCTCCTCCAGCGATCTGCCGGAGCCGTTCTCGTCGCGGACCCGGATGATCCCGTAGTCGAACTGGGAATTGGGGCCGACCCCGGTCTCCTTCACCCAGGTCGGCGGGACCAGGGCGCGCACCGCCGTCCACCGACCGTACGGGGAGACCTGCCGCTCGGTGTACGGCTTGCCCCGGCCGGCCTGGCCGTCCCGGTTGTAGCCGGGGACGAAGACGATGTTCTTCAGCCAGCTGCCGCCCTTGCCGTCGTGCAGGCAGTGCGCGGCGGTGTAGACGAGGTTGCTCCGGCCCGGGTTGGTGGGGTCGGAGACCACCGTGCCCGAGCACATCGAGTCGCCCTCGGGCGTGGACACGAAGATCTTGCCGACCACGGCGGTGGCCGGGGTGTAGGGGTGGGGCTGCGGCTTGGCCGCGATGGCCGTCGGCGGGTCGTCCCGCTGGACCGCGCTGCCCGTGCTGCCCGTGCTGCCCACCGCCTTGTGCGAGTACTCCGGGGTGGCCCGGCCCTTGGCGTTCTCCATCCTGGCGATCGACCAGAAGCCCTGGACGACCTCGTTGACGAACGCGTTGTCGCCGAGGAACCGTGCCCAGTCGTCGAGCTTCCAGTCGGCGAGTTCCTGCAGACTGCCGGGCAGCCCGGCGGCGGGCCTGCCGGTCGCGGGAGCGACGGTGGCGGCCGGGGTGGACGCGGCGTCGGTGCTGCCCGGGGTGTCCGGTCCGCAGGCGGTCGCGGCGAGGGCGAGCGCGGCGAGCACGGCGGCGGTGGCCGTCGCGGCGCGGCGCCTGGTCTGCTGCATGGTGATCGGTCCCGGTGTGCTCGTCGGCGCGGTGCCGGCCGCTTCCGCGGTGTCGGCTACTTCTGCTTCCTGGAGATGTAGTCCAGGGCCTGCTTGGCGACCGTCTCCAGGTACGGGCCGCTCAGCGAGGTGTGGTCCTGCGTGCCGATGGAGGTGTTGCTGACCAGGGCGGTCCGGCCGTCCGGCATCGGGGCGAACCAGCCGCCGCCGCTGGAACCCTGGGTCATGGTGCAGCCGATGGTGAGCATCGCCGGTCGCTTGGGGTCGAAGGAGAGCCGGGTGGGCTTCCCGCCCTCGCACTTGTACAACTCCTGCCCGTCGAAGGGCTTGTAGAGCGGGTAGCCCCAGGCCGCGGCGGAGATCCGGTCGCGCGGGGCGTCGAACCAGACCGGCACGGCCCCGCCGACCGTCTCCTCCAGCGACTTGCCGGTGTCGTTCTGGTTCTGCACCCGCATGACGGCGAAGTCGTACTGGCTGGCGGAGTCACCGGTGCCGCCGCCCTCGACCGTCCACTGCGGCGAGGTCACCACGTCCTTGGCCCACCAGGTGCCCAGCGGCGCCAGGTCCGCGAGCGGGGCCTTCCTGCCACCGCTGGAGGCACCGGAGTTGTTGTACGCGGGGACGAAGACGAGGTCCTTGTAGAAGGCCCCGCCCTTGCCCGGGTGCACGCAGTGTCCGGCCGTCCAGACCAGGTTGCTCTTTCCGGGGTGCGCCGGGTCGGCGACCACCGTGGCCGAGCAGTTGCCGCGGCCGCCGTCGGCGCTGAAGAACACCTTGCCGGACGGCTGCTTGGTGTACGGGCGGCCCACCGGAGTGGCCTTGACCGGCGCCGGCTCGGGATCGGTGACGCCGGCGTCACCGGTCGGCTTCGCGGTGGGCGGGGCCGGGTCGGCCGGCTTGGAGTCGCCCATCTTGTCCGGGTTCCAGAAGTCCTTGACCACCGGGTTGTTGAAGACGTGCTGGGAGGCCCAGTTGTCCCAGTCCTCGTACTTCCACTTCTTCAGGTCGTCCCAGCTCTTCGGCAGGCCCTCCAGCAGGCTGGTCGGGATGCCCGTGGGCAGGGTGATGCCGCCGATCACGCCACCGCCCCCGGTGGTGGCCGCGGTGGTGCTCGCCGAGGCCGGCGGCGGTGCGGCGGTGCCCTCGCCGGCGGGGCCGTCCGGCCCGCAGGCGGTCACGGCGAGCAGCGTTCCGGCGGCAAGGGCCGCGGCCATGGCTGACCGGTGCATCGATGACATGGTGTTCGCTTCCCCCTGATGGTCCTGCGCGGCGGCGGCCGGCCGCCTTGGAGTCTCCCACTGGCCATCAGGACGGCACCGGCCGACCCCCGGGTTGCGGCGCCGGCCGGAGGTCATCGATCTGTGACGTACGCGCGGCTGTCTCGTTGGCACGGCAGGTCCTCCCTCCTGAGTGTTGAACTATCACCGCTCTTCACCCGGACGAGTGAGCGGCTCTTGTGATCACCCGTCAGGGATAGGTAACCCTTACCTGACGCGACGGTGCGAGCGCCCGCCACACCCTCTCCACCATCAGCGCGCGTCCGCACCTCACGCGCCCCAAGGAGCAGCCTTGAGCACCGCCCTCACCGGAGCCCCGCCCGAAGCCCCGACGCGCCATCCCGCCCCGTCGCCGGCCGTCGCCGGCCCGGCCGTACTCGCCTCCGCCCAGCCCGGCCCGGCCGTACCCGCCTCCGCCCAGCCCGGCCCGGCCGTTCCCGTACTCGCCGCTGCCCAGCCCGGCCCGGCCGCACCCGTTCCCGTACCCGCCCCCGCGCAGCCCGGCCCGGCCCGGCCGGTCGCGGCCCGCCCGGCGCAGCCCGACCCGCTGCTCCACCCGGACCCGGCCGTCGCCGCGGAACAGGCCGGCCTGGAGGCCCTGTTGCGCTGCTGGGCCCGGGAGACCGGTGCCCTGCCCGGGGCGGACGGGCGGCTGCGGATCGCCGTCCTCGGCGGCGCCGCCCGACTGCTGGCCCCGGTCCGCTACTGGTCCCCGGCCGGCTGGCACCGCTTCGGTCCGGCGACCCTGGCGGTCGGCGAGGACACCGCCGCCACCCCGGTGGACGCCGTCACCGCCGCCGCCCTGCTCGCCGCCGCGGCCGCCACCCGACCCGACCCCGGCCAGGTCGCCGACCTCGCCGCCCGGGTCGCCGACTCGGTGGTCCGCACCGCCGACATCCTGGCCCACCGTCGCACCGCCGCCGCCCCCGGCGGTCCGGAGGGCTCGCAGTTCCTCGCCACCGAGCAGTCCCTGCTGCTCGGCCACCCGCTGCACCCCACCCCCAAGAGCCGTGACGGCCTCGGGCCCGCGCAGAGCGCCGCGTACTCGCCGGAACTCCACGGCTCCTTCCGGCTCCACTGGTACGCGGTCGACCGCGACCTGCTCGCCGCCGGCTCGGCCCTGACCGAGAGCGCCGACCGGATCACCGCCCAACTCCTCGGCGACCGCGACCTGCTGCCGCCCGGTACGGCCGCCCTGCCGCTGCACCCCTGGCAGGCCCGCGAGCTCGCGCTGCGTCCGACCGTCGCCGAACTGCTCGCCGACGGGCGGCTGCGCGACCTCGGCCCGGCCGGCGAGCCCTGGTACCCGACCTCCTCGGTGCGCACCGTCTACCGGCCCGGCACCCCCTGGATGCTGAAGCTCTCGCTCGGCCTGCGGATCACCAACTCCCGCCGGGAGAACCTTCGCAAGGAGCTCCACCGGGGCCTGGAGATGCACCGTCTGCTGGAGAGCGGCCTGGCGGCCGAGTGGCGGGCCGCCCACCCCGGCTTCGACATCGTCCGGGACCCGGCCTGGATCGGCCTCGACCACCCCGCGCTCGGCGACCCGGGAGGGCTGGACACCGTGCTGCGGGCCCAGCCCTTCGCCCCGGGCGACCGCGCCCTGTGCGTGGCCGGGTTGGTCGCCGAACAGCCGCTGGGCACCGGCGACACCGTGCCGTCGCGACTCGGCGACACCCTGCGCGCGCTCGCCGCGCGCTGCGACCGCCCGCTCGCCACGGTGGCCGCCGAATGGTTCCTGCGCTATCTGGACGCCGTCGTCCTGCCCGTCCTGTGGCTGGACGGACAGGCCGGCATCGCCCTGGAGGCGCACCAGCAGAACAGCCTCGTCCTGCTCGACGCCGACGGCTGGCCGCAGGGCGGCCGCTACCGCGACAACCAGGGCTTCTACTACCGGGAGAGCGCCGCCGACCGGCTCACCGCCCGGTTGCCCGGGCTCGGCGCCCGCAGTGACACCTTCCTCACCGACGAGGTGATCGACCACCACTTCGCCTACTACCTCGGCATCAACCACCTCCTCGGCCTGATCGGCGCCTTCGGCTCCCAGCGGCTGGCCGACGAGTCGGTGCTGCTGGCCGCCCTGCGCGGCTTCCTGTCCGGACCGCGCGCCGCGGCCACCGGCTCCACGCTGCCCGCGCTCCTGTTGGACGCCGCCACGCTGCCCTGCAAGGCCAACCTGCTCACCCGGATCAACGGCCTGGACGAACTGGTCGGGCCGGTGGCCACGCAGTCCGTCTACGTCGACATCCCCAACCCGGTGGCCGGCGCGTGACCTCCCCGGGGAGCGGCTCCGACGGCGGCCCCGACTGGGGGGCGATGCCCACCGGCGCCGGTGAGTTCCGGCTCCGCGCGGTCCGGCTGCCCGCCGACCTGGAGCTGCTCGCCGGGTGGATGAACGACCCCGAGACCGCCGCCTTCTGGGAGCTCGCCGGGTCGCCGGTCGTCACCGAACGGCATGTGCGCGCCCAACTCGCCGGCGACGGCCGCAGCCGGCCCTTCCTGGGACTGCTCGACGGCACCCCGATGAGCTACTGGGAGATCTACCGCGCCGACCTCGACCCGCTCGCCGCGCACTACCCCGCCCGGCCGCACGACACCGGACTCCACCTGCTGCTCGGCCCCGCCGACAGCCGGGGGCGGGGGCTGGGCGCCGTCCTGCTCGCCGCGCTGGCCGACCGCGTCCTGCGGGCCCGGCCGCGCTGCGAGCGGGTGGTCGCCGAACCCGACGTCCGGAACCTGCGCTCGGTCCGGGCGTTCGAGCGGGCCGGCTTCACCCGGGCCGCCGAACTCGACCTGCCGGACAAGCGCGCGGTGCTGATGGTCCGCGAGCGTGACCGGGACCGTCACCGTCCCCGGGACCGCGAGCCGTCGTGGCCGGCCCCTGCCGGCTGACCGCGCCCCTGCCGGCTGACCGCGCCCCTCCGTCCGACCCGTTCCCTCTGCTCCCCGCCCGCTCCCCGCCCGCCCGCTCCCCGCCCGCCCGCTCCCCGCCCGCCCGCGACCGACCCCGCCGAGGACACCTCCGACCCCATGGACACCCCAGCAGCCCGACCCGCGCCGTACGACCTGCTCGGCGTCGGCATCGGCCCGTTCAACCTCTCGCTCGCCGCACTGGCCGAGCCCGTCCCGGGCCTGCGCACGCTCTTCTGCGACCAGCGCCCGGAGTTCCGCTGGCACCCCGGGATACTGGTCGACGGGGCCCGGATGCAGGTCCCCTTCCTCGCCGACCTGGTCTCCCTGGTCGACCCGACCAACCGCTGGTCCTTCCTCAACTACCTGCGCGAGCAGGACCGGCTCTTCCCGTTCTACTTCGCCGAGCGCTTCCAGCTGGCCCGCCGCGAGTACGACCACTACTGCCGCTGGGCCGCCGAGCGGCTCGCCAACTGCCGCTTCGGCACCGAGGTCACCGCCCTGCACCGGGACGGCACGCTCTACCGGGCCGAGCTCCGCGACACCGCCACCGGCCGGCGCACCGAGGTGTACGCCCGCAACCTCGCGCTCGGCGTCGGCACCCGGCCGGTCCTGCCCGAGGCCTTCAGCGCCCTCGACGCGCACCCCCGGGCCTTCCACTCCGCCGACTACCTGGAGCGCCGGGGCGCCCTGGCCGGCGCCCGCGACATCACCGTGGTCGGCAGCGGGCAGTCCGGCGCCGAGGTCTTCCTCGACCTGCTGCGCAGCGCGGGGGAGGGCGTCCGGCTGCGCTGGCTCACCCGGACCCGTGCGCTGGCGCCGATGGAGTACTCCAAGCTCGGGCTGGAGCACTTCACGCCCGACTACACCCGCTACTTCCACGCCCTGCCCGGGGCCGTCCGGCAGACCCTGGTCGACGCCCAGTGGCAGTTGCACAAGGCGGCCAGCGCCGAGACGCTGGCCGCCATCCACGACCACCTGTACGAGCGGACCATCGGCCGGCCGATGGACGACACCCCGGTCGAGATCACCCCCGGAACCGCCGTCACCGACGCCCGGCCCGGCCCGTGCGGCGGTCTCGAACTCCGCTGCCGGCACACCGACTCCGGCGCCGAGCACGTGCTGCGCACCGATGCCGTGGTGCTCGCCACCGGGTACCGGGCGGCCCGCCCGGCCGCACTGGAGCCGCTCGCCCACCTGATCGACTGGGACGAGGCCGGGCGCTACCGGGTCGACCTCGACCACCGGGTCGCGACGCTCCCCGACCTCGTCGGCGGGCTGTACGTACAGAACGCCGAGTTGCACACTCATGGCGTCGGCACTCCCGATCTGGGCCTCGGTGCCCACCGGGCCGCCGTGATCCTCAACGCCGTCGCCGGCCGGACCGTCCACCGGCTGCCCGAACGCACCGCGTGGACCGGCTTCGCGCCTCCCACCGGCGCCGTCCCCGCTACCCCCGCCGTCCCCGCTACCCCCGCTCTCCCCGCCACGGGCGACGTCCCCGCCACCACGGACGCCCCCGCCGTTCCGCGACCCCAGGAGTGGACCCGTGCCGCAACCGCCGGCCGCTGAACCCCCGCTGTACCTGCCCCCGCAGCTCACCGCCGGGAACTGGCAGCGGGCCGGCCGCGCGCTGCTGGCCAAGATGCTCGGCGAGTTCGCCTACGAGGAGCTGATCACCCCCGTCCCCGACGGGCCCGGCAGTTACCTGCTCCGCCTCCCCGAGGCCGAGTACCGCTTCACGGCGGGCCGCGGCGCGTACGGCGGCTGGCAGGTCGTCCCGGACTCGGTGCGCTGCTCCCGGGCGGACGGCCTCGACCCGCTGCGCTTCCTCCCGTACGCCCGGCACACGCTGGGCCTGCGCGGCGACACCACCGGCCACCTGATCCGCGAGCTCACCGCCACCCTGATCGCCGACGCCCACCAGCTCGCCACCGCGCTCACCGCCGCCGAACTCGCCGACCTCGGCCACCCCGAGCTGGAGGGCCGGCAGAGCGGGCACCCCTGGATCGTCCCCAACAAGGGCCGGGTCGGGTTCTCCGCCACCGACGCCGCCCGCTGGGCCCCGGAGGCGCGCACCCCGCGGCCGCTGCCCTGGATCGCCGTCCACCGCCGGCTGGCGCGGTACCGCGGCGTCCCCGCGGTCGCCGAGCCCGAGCAGCTGTACGCCCGGGAACTCGACGACCCGGGCGCCCTGCGCGCCGTGCTCGGCCCGGACGCCGACGACTACCTGCTGCTCCCGGTGCACCCCTGGCAGTGGGACGAGACCGTCGTCCCGCTGTTCGCCCCCTGGATCGCGAGCGGCGAGATCGTGCCGCTGCCCACGGACGGTGACCTGCGGCTGCCCCAGCAGTCCATCCGCTCCTTCTTCAACCGGAGCCGGCCCGACCGCTGCACCGTCAAGCTGCCGCTGGCCATCCTCAACACCCTGGTCTGGCGCGGTCTGCCCACCGAGCGCACGCTGGCCGCGCCGGCCGTCACCGCCTGGATCCACGGGATCCGGCAGGCGGACCCCTTCCTGCGGGACGAGTGCCGGGTCGTGCTGCTCGGCGAGATCGCCTCGGTCACCGTCGACCACCCGCTCTACCGCGAGCTGCCGGAGGCGCCGTACCAGTACAAGGAGTTGCTGGGCGCGATCTGGCGCGAGCCGCTCGGCCCCTGCCTGGACGACGGCGAGCGCGCCCGCACCCTGGCGGCGCTGCTGCAGACCGGCTCCGACGGGCGGGCGCTGGCCGCCGAGCTGATCGCCCGCTCCGGTCTCACCCCCGCCGCGTGGACCGCCCGGCTGTTCGCCGCGATGCTGCCGCCGCTGCTGCACTTCCTCTACCGGTACGGCCTGGTCTTCTCCCCGCACGGCGAGAACGCCATCGTGGTCTTCGACGAACGGGAGGTCCCGGTCCGGCTCGCGGTCAAGGACTTCGTCGACGACGTCAACCTCAGCGACCAGGACCTGCCGGAACTGCGCGAGCTGCCCGCGGAGGTGGCCGAGGTGCTGCTGCGCGAGGATCCGCAGGGCCTCTGCCAGTTCCTGCACTCCGGTCTGTTCATCGGCGTCTACCGCTACCTCGCTCCGTTGCTGGAGGCGCAGACCGGGCTGCCCGAGGCCGAGTTCTGGGCCCTGCTGCGGGCCGAGATCCTCCGCCACCAGGAGCGTTTCCCCGAGCTGCGCGAGCGGTTCGAGCTGTTCGACCTGTTCCGGCCGCGGATCGACCGGCTCTGCCTCAACCGGAACCGGCTGCTGCTCGACGGCTACGGCGACCGTCCGCACCGCCCGCACGCGGCGCGGCACGGCACCGTCGCCAACGCGCTGGCCGTCGCGGGGGCCGTGGTGCCGCACGGCCGTCGGGACCGGATTGTCACCCCTGCCCCGTAGGCTGGGTGGGTCATGACGAACGACTCCGAATCCCAGCTCCCCGCCGACGACGAAGCCGACGAGTCGGCCGCCGACGGTGCGGTCGAGGCCGTCCCGCGGGCCCAGCTCCCCGAGCTGCTGCACGCCGCCGTGGCCGCCGTCGGCGGCGTCGAGCGCCCCGGCCAGGTCCGGATGGCCGAGGCCGTCGCCGACGCCGTCGACCACGGCGAGCACCTGCTGGTGCAGGCCGGCACCGGCACCGGCAAGTCCCTCGCCTACCTGGTGCCGGCCCTCGCCCACGGGGACCGCGTGGTGGTGGCCACGGCCACGCTGGCGCTCCAGCGCCAGCTGGTCGAGCGGGACTTGCCGCGGACGGTGGACGCGCTGCACCCGGTGCTGCGCCGCCGCCCGCTGTTCGCGATGCTCAAGGGCCGCTCCAACTACCTCTGCCTGCACCGGGCCAACGAGGGCACCCCGAGCGAGGAGGGCGAGGGCCTGTTCGACCCGGTGGACGCCCTCGGCGGCCCCACCGGCAAGCTCGGCCAGGACGTCCTGCGGCTGCGCGACTGGGCGGACGAGACGGAGACCGGCGACCGGGACGACCTCAGCCCCGGCGTTTCCGACAAGGCCTGGGCCCAGCTCGCGGTCACCTCCAAGGAGTGCCTGGGCGCCACCCGCTGCGCGTACGGGCAGGAGTGCTTCGCCGAGAAGGCCCGCGAACGGGCCAAGCTGGCGGACGTGGTCGTGACCAACCACGCGATGCTGGCGATCGACGCCATCGAGGGCGCCCCGGTGCTGCCCGAGCACGGGCTGCTGATCGTGGACGAGGCGCACGAGCTGGTCAACCGGGTCACCGGCGCGGCCACCGCGGAGCTGACCGTCGGCGCGGTGAACCGGGCGGTGAAGCGCGCGGCCAGGCTGGCCAACGAGAAGGCGGTGGACGCCCTCCAGGGGGCCGCGGAGAACTTCCACGGCCTGATGGAGACCGCCCAGCCCGGCCGGGTGGAGGAGCTGCCCGAGTACCTGGCGTACGCGGTCACGGCGATCCGGGACGCCAGCCGGCAGGTGATCACCTCGCTCGGCGAGACGCGGGACAAGGCGCTCACCGACGAGGACGCCGTGCGCAAGCAGGCGATGGCCTCCGCCGAGGCGCTCCACGAGACGGCCGAGCGGCTGCTGGCGGACTCCGAGTACGACGTGGTCTGGATCGAGCGCAGTGACCGGTACGGCCTGGGCACCGCCTCGCTGCGGGTCGCCCCGCTGAGCGTCTCCGGGCTGCTCCGGGAGGGCCTCTACAAGGAGCGTTCGGTGGTGCTCACCTCGGCCACGTTGAAGCTCGGCGGGGACTTCACCGGCGTCGCCGCCTCGGTGGGCCTGCCCTCCGAGGCCCGGCTGCCGGACGAGCGTGCCGCGGGCGACACCCCCGAGGCCGGCTTCGGGGAGGACCCGGTGCCGCACTGGCGCGGTATCGACGTCGGCTCGCCGTTCAAGTACCCCAAGCAGGGCATCCTCTACGTCGCACGGCACCTGGCAGAGCCGGGGCGGGACCCGGAGCGTCCCGACATGCTGGCCGAGCTGGCCGAGCTGATCGGCGCGGCCGGCGGGCGGACGCTCGGCCTGTTCTCCTCGATGCGCGGCGCGCAGGCCGCCGCCGAGGCGATGCGCGAGCGGCTGGACAACCGGATCCTGCTCCAGGGGGAGGACACCCTGGGCGAGTTGATCCGCGAGTTCGCCACGGACGCGACCACCTGTCTGTTCGGCACGCTCTCGCTCTGGCAGGGCGTGGACGTGCCCGGCTCGGCCTGTCAGCTGGTGGTGATGGACCGGGTCCCGTTCCCGCGCCCCGACGACCCGTTGATGAGCGCCCGGCAGCGGGACGTCGAGCAGCGCGGCGGGAACGGCTTCATGGCCGTCGCGGCCACCCATGCGGCGCTGCTGATGGCGCAGGGCGCGGGCCGGCTGGTGCGTGCGGCGGACGACCGCGGGGTGGTGGCGGTGCTGGACCCGCGGGTGGAGACGAAGCGGTACGGGAGCTTCTTCCGCTCCTCGATGCCGGAGTTCTGGTACACCACCGACCGCAACCAGGTGCGGCGCTCGCTGGCGGCGATCGACGCCTCGGCGGAGCCGGTCCGGCCGGTGGCCAAGCGGGGCTGAGCCGGTCACCCGGTCGCCGGCCGCCGGGTCGTGGCCGGTTCGCCGCCGGTCACCCGGTCGCGGCCGGTCCGGTCCGCGGCTCTTGGCGACGGGCACCGGCCCGGACACGCCGGAGGGGCTCCCCGCACCGTGCGGTGGAGCCCCTTCCCGGTGTGCGCCTACCGGGCGCTCAGAGGCGGCGCAGGACCGCGACGACCTTGCCCAGGATGGTCGCGTTGTCGCCGTTGATCGGCTCGTACGCCGGGTTGTGCGGCATCAGCCAGATCCGGCCGTCCTCGCGCTTGAGGCGCTTCACGGTGGCCTCGCCGTCGATCATCGCGGCCACGATGTCGCCGTTCTCGGCGACCGGCTGCCGGCGGACGGTCACCCAGTCGCCGTCGCAGATGGCGGCCTCGATCATCGAGTCGCCGCGCACGGTGAGCGCGAACAGCTCGCCCTCGCCGACCAGCTGGCGCGGCAGCGGGAAGACGTCCTCGACCGTCTGCTCGGCCAGGATCGGCCCGCCGGCCGCGATCCGCCCGACCAGCGGCACGTACGAGGTGGACGGGCGCCCGGCCGTCTCGGCGGTGTTGGGGCGGGCCACCTCGACGCCGCGGACCTCGTAGGCGCGCGGGCGGTGCGGATCCCGGCGGAGGAAGCCCTTGCGCTCCAGCGCCATCAGCTGGTGCGCGACCGAGGAGGTGCTGGACAGGCCGACGGCCTGGCCGATCTCCCGCATGGACGGCGGGTAGCCCCGGCGCTGGACCGAATCCCGGATGACCTCGATCACCCGCCGCTGGCGCTCGGTCAGCCCGGCCTCGTCGGTCCGGATGCCGGGCGGGCGGCCGGGCATCGAGCGGGTGGGGACCGGGTGGCTGTCGTCCAGCACGGGGGCGTGCTCGATCGCTTGGTCGGGCACGCGGCCCGGGTGGGAAACGGCCTGGCCGGAGAGGCGGTGTTCTTCGCTACGGTCCATGCTGTCCACACTCTGCTGATTCGTGGTGCGCTGCCCCACCTTGAGCTGGGAGTGTTCCTGCACCGGGATGGTGTTGCTTTCGATCGTGTTCACGGCTGCCCCTCTCGACGGCTGTCCTCTCCCCTTTTCCAGCCCAACGGCACCTCCTATCGAAAGGTTGCGCCAAACACACGTTCGAGTGAATTATTCGGGAGTTGGCTGACTCGATCAAGGCTTTGTTGTACATCGATTAAATGTTCGACCGTAAGTCGGCTCCGGCAGTCTAATCGGCGCCGACACGCCAGGGGTGTCGCTTCCCCCGAAGACCTACATGTAGTGGCTACAGTCCTCTCCGTGCCCAGTACTAGTGGTCACGTCGGATGATCGGCTTGGCGGTCCCGGGTCCTCATCGCATAGACTCGACTCGTCCGCACGTCCTGCCCGGGAGGGATCTTCAGGTGCACTGCCCCTTCTGCCGGCACTCCGACAGCCGCGTCGTCGACAGCCGGACCACCGAAGACGGCAGCTCGATCCGCCGTCGTCGGCAGTGCCCGGACTGCGGTCGCCGCTTCACCACGGTGGAGACGGCCGCGCTGATGGTCATCAAGCGAAGCGGTGTCACCGAGCCGTTCTCCCGGGAGAAGGTCATCTCCGGAGTCCGCAAGGCCTGTCAGGGCCGCCCGGTCACCGAGGACGCCCTCGCCCAGCTCGGCCAGAAGGTCGAGGAGTGCGTGCGGGCCACCGGCAAGTCCGAGCTCACCGCCCACGACGTGGGTCTGGCCATACTCGGACCGCTCAAGCAGCTCGACGTCGTCGCCTTCCTGCGCTTCGCCAGCGTCTACCAGGCGTACGACGGACTGGAGGACTTCGAGGCCGCCATCGCGGAGCTCCGCGCCGAGCGGCCCGCCCCCGAGGCGGACGGCACCTGTGTGCCCGTCCCCGCCGCCGCGCCCTAGGAGGCCCGGCTCAGCACCACCGGTCCCCCGGGGCCGACCGCACCACCGGCCCTTCGGGGCCGACGGCCGCAGTGACCCTTCGGGGCCGACGTGTGCCCGGAAACGGCGCACAGAACACCAAAAACCGTGCGGGAACAGGCATCTCGTCGCCTGTCCGCACCACGGAAGACGAACCAGCGGTGCCCGGACTTTTCGGGGCACTTTGGGCGTTCGCCCAGGAGGAGGAGCGAGAAGTGACAGACACCACGAGCGGTTCCGCACGCGGGTCGAAGTCCGACAAGACCGCGACCAAGGGTGCCGGCAAGGCCCCCAAGGGCGGTCTGCGGATCGAGCGCATCCACACCACCCCTGGCGTCCACCCCTACGACGAGGTCCGCTGGGAGCGGCGCGACGTCGTCATGACCAACTGGCGCGACGGCTCGATCAACTTCGAGCAGCACGGCGTGGAGTTCCCCGACTTCTGGTCGGTCAACGCCGTCAACATCGTCACGTCCAAGTACTTCCGCGGCGCCGTCGGTACCCCGCAGCGCGAGTGGAGTCTCAAGCAGATCATCGACCGCGTGGTGCTCACCTACCGCGCCGCCGGCGAGAAGAACGGTTACTTCACCACCCCCGGTGACGCCGAGGTCTTCGAGCACGAGCTGACCTACGCCCTCCTCCACCAGGTGTTCAGCTTCAACTCGCCGGTCTGGTTCAACGTCGGCACCAAGCAGCCCCAGCAGGTCAGCGCCTGCTTCATCCTGGCCGTCGACGACTCCATGGAGTCGATCCTCGACTGGTACAAGGAGGAGGGCATGATCTTCAAGGGCGGTTCGGGTGCCGGCCTCAACCTCTCCCGGATCCGTTCCTCCAAGGAACTGCTCTCCTCCGGCGGCAACGCCTCCGGCCCGGTCTCCTTCATGCGCGGCGCCGACGCCTCCGCCGGCACCATCAAGTCCGGCGGCGCCACCCGCCGGGCGGCCAAGATGGTCGTGCTGGACGTCGACCACCCCGACGTCGAGGCCTTCATCGAGACCAAGGTGAAGGAGGAGGAGAAGATCCGCGCCCTGCGCGACGCGGGTTTCGACATGGACCTCGGCGGCGACGACATCGCCTCCGTCCAGTACCAGAACGCCAACAACTCGGTCCGGGTCAACGACGAGTTCATGACCGCCGTCGAGAACGGCACCGAGTTCGGCCTGCGGGCCCGGATGACCGGCGAGATCATCGAGACCGTCGACGCGAAGAAGCTCTTCCGCAAGATGGCCGAGGCCGCCTGGGCCTGCGCCGACCCGGGCATCCAGTACGACAGCACCATCAACCGCTGGCACACCTGCCCGGAGTCCGGCCGCATCAACGCGTCCAACCCCTGCTCCGAGTACATGCACCTGGACAACTCCAGCTGCAACCTCGCCTCGCTCAACCTGATGAAGTTCCTGCGCGACGACGACTCGTTCGACGCCGAGCGCTTCGCCAAGGTCGTCGAGCTGGTCATCACCGCGATGGACATCTCCATCTGCTTCGCCGACTTCCCCACCGAGAAGATCGGCGAGACCACCCGCGCGTACCGCCAGCTCGGCATCGGCTACGCCAACCTCGGCGCCCTGCTGATGGCCACCGGCCACGCGTACGACAGCGTGGGCGGCCGCGCCCTGGCCGGCGCCATCACCTCGCTGATGACCGGTACCGCCTACCGCCGCGGCGCCGAACTCGCCGGTGTCGTCGGCCCGTACGACGGCTACGCCCGCAACGCCGCCCCGCACCGGCAGGTCATGAAGCAGCACGCGGACGCCTCGGTCGCCGCCGTCGCGGTCGACGAGCTGGACGCCCCGGTCTGGGCCGCCGCCACCGAGACCTGGCAGGACGTCCTGCGCCTCGGCGAGCAGAACGGCTTCCGCAACGCCCAGGCGTCGGTGCTCGCGCCGACCGGCACCATCGGTCTGATGATGGACTGCGACACCACCGGTGTGGAGCCCGACCTGGCGCTGGTCAAGTTCAAGAAGCTCGTCGGCGGCGGCTCCATGCAGATCGTCAACGGCACCGTGCCGCGCGCCCTGAAGCGGCTCGGCTACCAGGACGAGCAGATCGAGGCGATCGTCGCCCACATCGCCGAGCACGGCAACGTGGTGGACGCGCCCGGCCTGAAGGCCGAGCACTACGAGGTCTTCGACTGCGCGATGGGCGAGCGCGTCATCTCGGCCATGGGTCACGTGCGGATGATGGCGGCGATCCAGCCCTGGATCTCCGGTGCCATCTCCAAGACGGTCAACATGCCGGAGAGCGCGACGGTCGAGGAGATCGAGGAGATCTACTTCGAGGCCTGGAAGATGGGGGTCAAGGCGCTCGCCATCTACCGCGACAACTGCAAGGTCGGTCAGCCGCTGTCGGCCAAGAAGAAGTCCGGCGACGAGGTCAGGGCCGAGCGGCAGGCCCCGGCCGCCGCGGTCGAGAAGGTCGTCGAGTACCGCCCGGTCCGCAAGCGCCTGCCGAAGGGCCGCCCGGGCATCACCACCTCCTTCACGGTCGGTGGCGCCGAGGGTTACATGACGGCCAACTCCTACCCGGACGACGGCCTCGGCGAGGTCTTCCTGAAGATGTCCAAGCAGGGCTCGACCCTCGCGGGCATGATGGACGCCTTCTCCATCGCCGTCTCGGTCGGCCTGCAGTACGGCGTTCCGCTGGAGACCTACGTCTCGAAGTTCACCAACATGCGCTTCGAGCCGGCCGGTCTGACCGACGACCCGGACGTGCGGATGGCGCAGTCGATCGTCGACTACATCTTCCGTCGCCTGGCGCTGGACTTCCTGCCGTTCGAGACCCGCTCCGCGCTCGGCATCCACTCGGTCGAGGAGCGTCAGCGTCACCTGGAGACCGGCTCCTACGAGCCGCTGGAGGCCGAGGAGCTGGACACCGAGGCCCTGGCGCAGTCCGCGCCGGTCGCTCCGGCGGCCCCGGTCGTTCCGGTCGCCAAGCCCGCACCCGCCGTCGAGGCGCCGCGGAAGGCCCACAACTCGACGGAGCTGCTGGAGATCCAGCTCGGCCTCAACGCCGACGCGCCGCTCTGCTTCTCCTGCGGCACCAAGATGCGCCGCGCCGGCAGCTGCTACCTCTGCGAGGGCTGCGGTTCCACCAGCGGCTGCAGCTGATTTTGGGCCAAGTTGCATCGGATGCTATGGGCTAATAGTCCGTCGTAGGGGGCAGGTCGGCTCGGTTGGACGTGGCGTCCCCTGACTTCTTAGCCGGAGTCAGGGGTCCACCCAAGTTCGTCTCAGCCGCTGTGCGTTGGTGGCTGAAACGGCGAACGCCCAGCCTTGTAGGGGCCAGGCGTTCGTTGCGGCACCGAACTGATGTCAATGCGCTGGGTGAGATCACGCATGAGATCAGCTTCCGGGTCGCGATGCAACTTTGACCCGGAGGGGGGTGTTGATCATTTCAAAGAATCCTCGTCAGACTGGCGCGAAGGCCGCTTCGGCCGCTGCCAAGACTCTGACCAGCAAGAACGCGACCAAGGCGGAGAAGTCCGCTGCGGCGAGCGCACTGTCGCAGGCGCCCAAGAGCACCGGCCAGACCGGTGCGAAGGCTGCCTCGGCAGCCGGCAAGACGTTGGCCAGCAAGGGGGCGACCAAGGCGGAGAAGTCCGCTGCAGCCAGTGCGCTGGCGCAGACGCCGCCTCGCCCCAAGAAGAAGTGATGCGCGGATGCCCGGGGCCTACACCCGGGCATCCGCCCCGCCTACTGCTGTGCTCGGTGGCTGCCCTGCAGGGGCCGAAGCTTGCTAGGCCGTTGCCCTCCAACCGCATCAGCCTCAACAATATTGCAGTGAATGCAACGGGGGCTCGTGGGGGCCAAGACGGTAGCTTGGCTGGCTCTGCACGCCTGGAGATGGTCGACGGAGTCGTTCATCTCGACCCCGAGGGGGCGATGTTGGAGGCCGTGCTTCGGGGCTGGGCCCGGCAGCAACGCACCCGGTTCCTGAACGAGGCCGGGACGATCAAGCCGCGCCTGGCGATGGTCCGGCGACTGGTCGACTTCACCAACCTGATACCCCTGGCAGTGGCAACCCGCCGACGCCGAGGCGTTCATCTCCCATCTGCGGTCGCCCAAATCGCAGCCGGCCGATCGTCATGTCGACCGGCCGCGGCTACGAGACCACGCTCGCCCTGTTTATGAGCTTCGTCACCGACCGCCGATACGGCTGGTCGGCCGAGTGCCTGGAGCGGTTCGGGCAGGCACCGCAGCAGATCTTCCATGAGGACAATCGCGTCGCCCACGTCGCCGAGTACGGGGGCCAGCCCGACCGGCGGCCGCTGACCTACGACGAGATCCAGGCCCTGTTCGATGCCGCCGACGGCCGGGTCGAAGAGGCCCAGGGCCGAGGCCGCAAGGGCGCGTTGACTGCCATGCGGGACTCGGCCCTGCTCAAGACGGTCTACGCCTATGGGCTGCGGCGCAACGAGTCCCAGATGCTCGACCTCCCCGATCTGCGGCGGGCCCCGAAGCGACCGCAGTACGGCAGGTATGGCGGCCTCTACGTTCGCTACGGAAAGGCATCCAAGGGCAGCCCGCCCAAGCGCCGCACCGTGCTGACGGTCAAGGAGTTCGACTGGATCACCGACGTGCTGGATCACTGGGTCACCAAGGTCCGGCCCGCCTTCTCGCCCGGCAAACTTGCCGCCCTCTTCGTCACCGAACGCTCCGGCCGGATGTCCCTGCGAGGCGTCAACAAGGCGTTCACCACGGCCAGAGACGCCGCTGGCCTGCCGCCCGAACTCGACCTGCACTGCCTCCGGCATTCGAACATCACGCACCTCGTGGAGTGCGACTATCCCGAGAAGTTCGTGTCCATGCAGGCCGGCCACAACTACGCCAGCACGACCGCGATATACACCGGCGTGTCCGACGAGTACCGCAACTGTGTCGTCCAGCGCGCGCTGAAAGGCCGCCACCCCGACCTCTGGGAGACCGAATGATCAAGAAGATGGGGACCACCTGGAACCTGCGCAAGCTCATGGCCAGCCACGACATGTTCCAGACCACCGACCTGGTCCCCCTGCTCGCCGAACGCGGAGTCCACCTCTCCCGCGAACAGGTCTTCCGGCTGGTCACCCAGCCCCCGCAGCGGCTGTCGATGGACACCCTTGCCGCGCTCTGCGACATCCTGCAGTGCACCCGTCGGCGACACCGTCCGACCCCTGCCTCAGGTCCGGCGGACCACCATCCGGCGCCCCGGCCAGTGAGCCGCGCGAGCTACGAGCGCAGGGCCGAGGAACGCCACGAACGCCGGAGTCGGATCACCACACTGATCACCGCCTTCTTGCCCGGCTTGGATACGGAGGCCATCTCGACAGCGCTACTGGCAGCCAGGGCCGACCGCGGTGTCGCCTTGCGGGAGCTCGACGACCACCTGGCCGCCCACCCTGACGCGCTCACCTCCGGTGACCCGCGCTGCCCGGCCGCGATCGTCCGCCTCGCCCAGGCCCTGACCGTCGCCGGTCACGCCGGGGCCACCTTGCCCAGCTGCTCGGACTGCCGACGGGCCGGCATTCCGCTGCCCCGCAGCGGCCCGGGCGGCCGGATCTGCCAGGCATGCGCCGCCCGAAGCCCCCGCAACAAGAAACCGTGCGCCCGCTGCGGCCGCACCGCCCGGATCTTCGCCCGCCGCGACGAAGGCGGCATCTGCTACTCCTGCTACCGCACGGACCCGCAGGTCACCGAGAACTGCGCTGGCTGCGAACGGCTGCGGATGCCCGTCACCCGCTGCCCGGACGGCCAGCCGCTCTGCGAAGCCTGCTGGACCTCGCCCGCGCATACCTGCACCGCCTGCGGAACCATCGGCCAGGCTCACTCCCTCGGCCCGGCCGGAGCACTCTGCAAAACCTGCTACCGCCGCCTCGCCCAGCCCCGCCGGACCTGCGGCAACTGCGGCAAAATCCAGCAGATCGTGCGCCGGGCCACGACCCACAGCCCGGACCTGTGCTGGAACTGCGCGACCCCGGCCGCCGTCCAGTGCTCCGTCTGCGGTCAGGTCCGCCCCTGCACCAAGAACGCCGAGGGTCGACTTCTCTGCCGCACCTGCCGGCCCCGTGCCACCCACCCATGCTCGGCCTGCGGGCAGGATCGCCCCGTCCAGGCACACTGGCCGCGCGGGTCGGTCTGCGGCGCCTGCTACGTCCGCATCCTCGACCACCCCGAGCAGTGCCACCACTGTCGAGAACTCCAACCCCTGATTGCGCAGGACGAGGGCCGCCGTGGGATCTGCGGGCCATGCGCCGGACTGCCCGGCGTCTACACCTGCCCCGCTTGCGGCAAGGGCGGGCGGCTCTATGCCGATGGCCGCTGTCCTCGCTGCATCCTCGCGGCTCGGCTTGAAGAACACCTTGCCGGGCCAGACGGTCACGTCTCTGCTCAACTCCAGCCACTGGCAGGTGCGTTGTCGGCTGCCGACGACTCGCGCGGCGTCCTGTGCTGGCTGAAGCGAAGCCCGAACGCCCGCCTGCTCGGCGAACTGGCAGCCAGTGGCACGCCGGTCAGCCACGACGTCCTGGACGAGCTCCCACCCAGCCGCTACGAGCACTACGTTCGCCAGGCCCTTGTCCACACCGGCGTCCTGCCCGAGCACAACGACGACCTCGACCGGATCCCCGCCTGGCTGGACCAGCTCCTGGCCGACCACCCTGCCAGACACGCCACCCTGGTCCGCCCGTTCGTCCACTGGTTCTTGCTCAAGCGGGCCCGTCGCCGGGCCGCCCATCGGGGACGACCAGCCATGGCCGGCTCCTACGTCCGCACCCGGGTTCGCGTCGCCCTCGAACTGCTCACCTGGCTCGACGAGAGGCAGCTCGCGCTCGGCGATCTCACCCAGGATCGCCTCGACCAGTGGCTCGCGAACGGCAACACCCGCAACTACACCGTCCGCTACTTCCTCGGCTGGGCCACCCAGCGCGGCCTCCTGCCCGAGCTGACCGTCCCGCCCATTCCCCGCCAGGAGCCAACGCGGATCCTGGACGAGGACGAACGCTGGCAGCACCTCAGCCGCATGCTGAACGACTCCGCACTGCCCCTGGATGTCCGTGCCGCCGGCGCCCTGGTGCTGCTGTTCGGATTGCCGACCTCGCGGATCCGACACCTCCGCGTCGAGCACCTCCAAGACCACGACGGCCAGATGCACCTCGACATCGGCTCGCCGCCGGTGCTGGTCCCACCGAAGCTGGCCGTGCTGCTGCGTCAGCTCGCCGAGATGCCGGGCCGGCAGCCCAGGATCAACGCTGACGTCCCCGGACCGCGCTGGCTCTTCCCCGGTCTGCTGCCCGGCCGGCCAGTCGCATCGTCCGGGTTCAGCAGCGAGCTCCTCGACCACGGGATCGACGCCCGACGCGCGCGCAACGCGGCACTCATCGCGCTCTCGGAGGACGTCCCGCCCCCGATCCTGGCTGACCTCCTCGGCCTCCACATCATGACGGCCGTCCGCTGGGCCGACATCGCCCGGCGGGACTGGACCAACTACCTCGCCGCCCGCGATCAAGATACTGGGAGTTCACGATCAACCGACCCACCAAGCACAACCACCACACCGTCCCGCGCTTCTACCTGAACCGCTTCGCGAACGACACCAAGGAGGTGATCCGCACCACGATCCCGGAGGGCCGGAGCAAGCGCGTTTCCACCAAGAGCGCCACCGTCGTCGAGGACTTCTACATGGTGGAGGCCGCAGACGGAACGATGACTGACGAGATCGAGGAGATCCTGAGCCGGCTGGAGAGCGCCGCCGCTCCCGCCATCAAAACGCTCGTGGACCGGAGCGCCTGGCCCATCCCTCCCGAGACGCGCGAGGCAGTAGCGGCATGGGCGGCGATGCAGTACCTCCGCACACCGGCGGCACGGCAGGGCAACAACGAGGTCGCCGACGTGTCCTTGAAGCTGGAGATCGCGGCCAAGGGTCGGGGCGGCATGCGCGAGGCACTCGAAGCAGTCGAGGGCCGGGCAGTCTCGGAAGCTGAGGTCGATGAGGCATGGCAGCTGATGACCGATTTCGACGACTACGCGTTGGAGCCTCACCAGAACGATCACATCTCCATGATGGGCCGACTCTTCCGTGGAACCGCTTGGCAGTTCTACGGTCGGAGCTGGAACCTGATCCACTTCGAGCGGAAGGCGCTGGTCACCACCGACACCCCCGTCGTCCTCATGAAGCCCTTCGGTCAGGACCCTCAGCTGCCGATTGGTATGGCGACCGCCGGTGGAGCGCTCGTCGCCCTGGACCGCCGAGTCGGACTGATCATGACCAACGAACAACTCGGGGACGCCCAGATACCGGGAAGCACCACGCTCGCGAACTCACTCAACCAGAGGTTGGTCTGGGAAGCGCGCAGTCACATCTTCCATCACCCCGACGACAACCCGCTGCAGGGTCTGTCACTGCCCTTTCGCCGCGAGCGGGAGGTGGAGTTCACTGACCCTCGCCAGGCCCTCCCCGGGGAATAGTGCACCCCTCGAATAAGTGCACATCCCCAGTGCCTGGCTGGATACAGGACGGTTACCCCTGAGGGGTGACGTCCGGGGCGGGGCGAGGACCTTCACGGTCCTCGCCCCGCCCCTTTTCGCGTGGTGGGACCGATCCCGGGAGCCGGGGGTGTTCCGCGGGCTGTGAGGACGGGGCGCGCGGGGCCGGGAGGGGGCCCCGGGGGGCTTCGAGCGCGGATGTCAACTGGGGTTGACACTCGCGCGGCGTCAACCTACGTTGACCGCATGAGCGAGAACGGAGAACTCGCGGCAGCCGCGAGCAGCCGGGACCCGGCGGTCGGGCTCCGGTCGGTCCGGGCGCTGCGCGACCTGGCCGACCGGCTGGAGGGCCTGCAGGTCGGCAACGCCCGCGAGCAGGGGTGGTCCTGGCAGGACATCGCGGTCTGTCTCGGCGTGACCAGGCAGGCCGTGCACAAGAAGTACGCCCGGCGTGGTTCCGGGGGTTCCGGGAGCGAGAAGGACGGAGGCTGAGCCATGTTCGAGCGCTTCACCGACGATGCGCGCAGTGTGGTGGGCCGGGCGGGCCAGGAGGCGGCGCGGCTCGGACACGGGCGGATCGGGAGCGAGCACCTGCTGCTGGCCGTCGTCGCGATGCCGAGGGATCCGTCGGCGGCCGTGCTGGTCGAGGCGGGGCTGGACCACGCCGCCGTGCGGCGGGCGGTGCTCCGTCTGCGTGGCGGCGCCGACGACGCGGAGGCGCTGGCGGCGATCGGGGTGGATCTGGACGCCGTCCGGGAAGCCGTCGAGTCGGCGTTCGGGGAGGGTGCGCTGGATGCCCGGCCGGAGGAGGCCGGGGCCGGCCGGCGGGGCTGGTTCCGCTCCGACCCCAAGGGTGGGCGGGTGCCGTTCACGCCCCCGGCGAAGAAGGTGCTGGAACTGTCACTGCGCGAGTCGCTCCGGCTGAAGTCCGGCCACATCGCGGTCGGACACCTGCTGCTCGGGGTGGTCCGGGAGGGGGACGGGCTCGGTGCCAGGATCATCGCCGATCACGGGCTGGACGCCGCCGCGGTGCGCCGGGCGGTGGATGTCACCTTGAGTTGATCGAGGTGCGACGACCCGGTCGCCAATCGGTGCACAAGGCGTGAACGAACGGGACTGTCCGTCAACTCGCCGGTTGAGGGCAGTAGCTGAATGGATATGATCGGCCGAAAGCGTGAACCGATCAGCCGCCCGGAGACGTTTCTATACGTCGGCCGGGCGGTCGCACGTGAGCCCGCCCTGCTGTCGGCGTCCGCCCGTCGACGCCCGCCGCTGCCGAGGACCGCATCGATGAGAGAACGCACCAGCCCCGACGGCAGGGCGCGCCGACGCCCGGCCCCGCGTACCGCGGCCCTCACCGCCGCGGCCGTCCTGTTGGCAGGCGTCGCCGCCCCGGTGGCGGCAGGCCGGGCTCTGGCGGCGCACCAGCCGCTGACGGCCGCCGCGGTCTGCGCGGTCGCGGTGCTCTGGCTGATCGCGGTCGGGCTGGCGGCGACCGCGACCGAGCGCGCCCGCCGGCTGGCGGAGGAGCTCGCCGCCCAGCAGGACCGGACCGGTGCGGCGCTCGAACGGGCCGCCACCGCCGAGTCCGCCGAGGCGGCGGCCCACGCCCGGATCGCCGCCGCCGACACCGCGCGGAAGGCGGCCCGGGGCGAGCGGGCGGACGCCGAGGCCGAGGTCGGGACCGTGCGCGCCGAACTGGCCCGGGTGCGGGCCGAGCTGGAGACCGAGCAGGCCGCGCGCGCCGCGCTGGACCGGCTGGCCGGGGACGTCCTGCCCGAGGTGGTGAAGAAGCTCCGTGACGGCGCGTCCGTGGACAGCGCGCTCGCGGCACACCGTACGCACCCCCAGCACGCGCTGCTGCGCGCCCTCGCCGAGGAGATCGGCCGGGGCGAGCGGCTGCGGGCCGCCGCCCTCGCGGTCTGCGCGACCGCCGCCGGGCGGGTCCAGGCGCTCGCCACGAGCATGCACGCCGAGCTGCGCGAGATGCAGCACCGGCACGACGAGGAGGTCCTCGGCGACCTGCTGCGACTGGACCACTCCACGGCGCAGGCCGGCCGGATGGCCGACAGCATCGCGGTGCTCACCGGCGCCCGCTCGGGCCGGCGCTGGGCCAAGCCGATCGCGGTGGAGTCGGTGCTGCGCGGTGCGCTCGGCCGGATCGGCGCCTACCAGCGGGTCCGGCTGCACAACGCCAGCGCGGCCGCGGTCGCCGGGTTCGCCGCCGAGGGCGTGATGCACGCGCTCGCCGAACTGCTCGACAACGCCACCAACTTCTCCGCCCCGCCGGCCGAGGTGCACGTCTACGTCGAGGAGGTGCCGGCCGGGCTGGCCGTCACCGTCGAGGACAGCGGCCTCGGCCTGAGCGAGAGCTGGCTGCGCCGGGCCGAGCGGGCCGTCTCCGCCGAGCCGCTGGACCTCACCACGCTCACGGCCGGGACGCGGCTCGGCCTCGCGGTGGTCGGGGCGCTGGCCCGCAAGTACGGGCTGCAGATCTCCTTCCGGCCGTCGGCGCGCGGTGGCACGGGGGTGGTGATGCTCATCCCGCAGCAGTTGGTGACGCACCCCGCTCCGGAGCCCGCCGCGGCGCCCGCGCCCGTTCCGGCCCGGGTGACGACACCGGCGCGCCCGGCACTCACGCCGGCGCTCACACCTGCGCCCGCGCCCACGCTCGCGCCGACCCGCCCCCCGGTCCGGGCTGCCGCCCCGGGTGCCGAGACCTCCGCGCCGGCCCCGGCGCAGGTCACCGACAGCGGTTTGCCGCAGCGCCGCCGGGGGCAGACGCTCGCCGCCGCCGGTGCCACGACCACCGGGGTGCCCGCCGCCAAGCCCGGACGCGGCGACGCGGCGAGCGCCGCCGCCCGGTTCGGCGCCTTCCGGCGTGCCGCCCAGCAGGCCGGGAGCGGCAGCGCGCCGATGACCGACAGCGCACCCGGGACCGACAGAGCACCCGGGGCCGACAGCGCACCCGCCACCGCCACCCGGCCGACCACGGACACCACGGACACCACGCCCGACGCCTCCCCCGTCACCGAGAAGGACTCCTGATGAGCAGCGTTATCGACCGTGACCTCGACTGGCTGTTGGAGAACCTGCTGACCGCCACCCCCGGCGCCCGGCACGCCCTGGTGCTCTCGGCCGACGGCCTCCGGCTCTGTCACAGCGCCGGGCTGAGCGCCGACCAGGCCGACCAGCTGGCCGCGATCGCCTCCGGGATGCAGAGCCTGGCGCACGGCGCCTCGGTGGAGTTCGGCGACGGCAGCGGCGGTGTGCGGCAGTCGATGACCGAGTTCCACGGTGGCATCCTCTGCATCGTGGCCGCCGGTGAGGGCGCCCACCTCGCGGTCGTCACCGACGACGAGGCGGACGTGGGCGTGGTCGGCCACAACATGCACGGACTGATCGAGCAGATCGGTGCGCACCTCAGTGCCCCGGCCCGTGAGGACGCGGTGGTCGGGGCGGACACGGGCGCGGTGCCGCGAGAGAGCGCCGGGATATGAGCGGGCGGCCGGTCCTGCCGGGCCGCGACGACGACCCGGACCGCCTCTACACCATCACCCGGGGCCGCAGCCGTTCCCCGGAGAACGCCTTCGACCTGGTCACCCTGATCGTCGCCGAGCGGGAGCCGGCCCCGGGCATGCAGTCGGAGCACGCGCGCATCCTGCGGCTGTGCGAGGCCCCGACGGCCGTCGTGGAGGTCGCCGCGGAGCTGGCGCTGCCGGTCTCGGTGGTGAAGATCCTCCTCGGCGACCTGCTGGAGACCGGGGCGGTCACCGCCCGGCACCCCCGGTTCGCCCCCCACAAGGCCCGGCTGCCCGATCTCGACACGCTGAAGCAGGTGTTGCATGGACTCCAACAGCTCTGAGACGCCCGCGGGCGGGCGCACCCCGCTGCGCGGTACCGCCGACAACGCGCTGAAGATCGTCGTGGTCGGCGGGTTCGGTGTCGGCAAGACGACCCTGGTCGGCGCGGTCAGCGAGATCCGTCCGCTGAACACCGAGGAGACCATGACCAAGGCGGGCGAGGGCATCGACGACCCCTCGGGTGCCTGGGGCAAGCGCTCCACCACGGTCGCGTTCGACTTCGGCCGGATCACCCTCTCCGCGAGCCAGGTGCTGTACCTGTTCGGCGCGCCCGGTCAGGAGCGCTTCTGGTTCCTCTGGGACCGCCTGTTCAGCGGCGCGCTCGGCGCGGTCGTCCTGGTGGACACCCGGCGGCTGGAGGAGTCCTGGTACGCCATCGACCGGCTGGAGCACCACGGCACGCCGTTCATCGTGGCCCGCAACAACTTCGGCGAGCCGGGTCACACGCTGGAGCAGGTGCGCGCGGCGCTCGACCTGCCCGCCGAGGTGCCGTTGGTGGACTGCGACGCGCGCGACCGGGAGTCGAGCAAGCAGGTGCTGATCGAGCTGGTCCGCCATCTGGCCGCCCGGGTGGAGGCCGGGGGCACGGCCGCGCCGGTCGGGGCCGGGCACCCGGACCGGGTGGCCGCGGCCACCCCGGTCGCGCTGTCCGCCGCCGGCCCCACCCACCCGTCCCCGTACGAGGAGAGCACCCCGTGACCGAGCCCGCCGCCACCCCGCCGCCGGGCTGCCCGGCGCACGCCGGTGCCACCCCGCTGTACGGGCCGCGCTTCCAGACCGACCCGTCCCAGCTCTACCGCGAGTTGCGGGCCGCGCACGGTCCGGTGGCCCCGGTCGAGCTGGCCGGCGGTGTCCCCGCCTGGCTGGTGATCGGCTACCGGGAGCTGCAGCTGGTGACCGGTCAGCCGCAGCTGTTCGGACGGGACTCCACCCGCTGGAACGCCTGGGGGAGCATCCCCGAGGACTGGCCGCTGAAGCCGATGATGGCCCCGGCGCCGTCGATGCTGTACACCGAGGGCGAGGAGCACGTGCGCCGCTCGCGGGCCGTCACGGACGCGCTGGCCGCCGTCGACCCGTACGAGCTGCGCAAGCACTGCGAGGAGATCGCGGACCGGCTGATCGACGGGTTCGCCGGGCGCGGTGAGGCCGACCTGGTCGCCGAGTACGCGCACCGGATGCCGCTGCTGGTGCTCTGCCGGCTGCTCGGGCTGAGCGAGGAGCAGGCGCCCGTCCTGATCGACGGGCTGCTGGCCATGCTGGACGGCGGGCCGGACGCTCCGGCGGGGGCGCAGCGGCTGCTCGGCGTGATGCTGGACGTGGTCCGGGAGAAGGCCGAGCACCCGTCCGACGACCTGGCCTCGCGGATGCTGTTGCACGAGGCGGGCCTGGACCACGACGAGGTGATGCGCGATCTGCGCGTCCTGCTGATCGCCGGTCACCAGCCCTGCTCGTACTGGATCTCCAACGCGCTGCGGCTGATGCTCACCGACGAGCGGTTCGCCGCCTCCCTCTCGGGTGGCCGGCGCAGCATCAACCAGGCGCTGAACGAGGCGCTCTGGGAGGACACTCCGACGCAGATCTTCGCCGGGCGCTGGGCGGTCCGGGACACCCTGCTCGGCGGCCAGCGGATCGCGGCGGGCGACATGATCCTGCTCGGCTTCGCGGGGGCGAACGCGGACCCGTCGGTGCGGCAGGCCGACGGCAGCCCGGCGGAGGGCAACCGGGCGCACATGAGCTACTCGTACGGCGAGCACGGCTGCCCGTTCCCGGCCCAGGAGGCCGCCGAGGTGATCGCCACCACCGCGATCGAGGTGTTGCTGGACCGGCTCCCGGACCTCCGGCTGGGGGTGGCCGAGCACGCGCTGGTGTGGCGGCCGTCGGCGTGGGTGCGCGGTCTGATGGCACTGCCGGTGTCGTTCGCACCGGGCTACGCGGTCTGACGGCACTGCCGGTGCCGTTCGCGCCGGGCCGGGCGGTCCGAGCCCGGCCGCTTGCCGTGCCCGACCGGACCGGAACCAGGAACCAGGAAACCAAGGAGAGTTGTGCGGATGACCGCCCCGATAGCGCTCGATCCGCTGGCGCGTGACAACGCCGCCGAGGGGGCGCTGCTGCGCGCCGCCGGCCCGGCGGTGGCGGTGGAGCTGCCCGGTGGCGTGGCCGCCTGGGCGGTGACCCGGCACGCGGCCGCGCGCGACCTGCTGACCGACGCCCGGCTGGTGAAGGACGCCGCGCACTGGGCGGCCTACCAGCGCGGCGACGTGCCCGGGACGTGGCCGCTGATCGGCCTGGCGGTACCCGGCCCCAGCATGGTGACCACCGACGGCGCCCAGCACCGCCGGCTGCGGACGCTGGTGGCGCAGGCGTTCACGCCGCGCCGGGTGGAGCTGATGCGCCCCCGCGTGGAGGCGATCACCCACGGCCTGCTGGACGCGCTGGCGGTGGGGGAGCGGCTGGTCGACCTCAAGTCGGTCTTCGCCTTTCCGCTGCCGATGACGGTGATCTGCTCGCTGTTGGGTGTCCCGGAGTCCGACCACGCCCTGCTGCGGGACCTCTACGAGCAGTTCTTCGGCATCCGGCCCAACCCGGACGGCATTCAGGCGACCATCGCCGGGTTGAACGCCTTCGTCAACGACCTGGTGGCGAAGCGCCGTTCGGAGCCCGGGGACGACCTGGCCAGCGCGCTGCTGGCGGCGGACACCGAGGGCGGGGCGCTGAGCGACGCGGAGGCGGCGGCCACCCTGCGAGTGATCATCGCGGCGGGCCACGAGACCACGGTCAACCTGATCGGCAACGCCGTCCGGGCGCTGCTCACCCACCCGGACCAGCTGGAGCTGGTCCGTGCGGGCACCGTGTCCTGGGACGCGGTGGTCGAGGAGTCGCTCCGGTGGACGCCGCCGACCAGCAACTTCCTGTTCCGGTTCACCACCGACGACGTCGAGGTCGGCGCCGTCGTGATCCCCAAGGGCGAGCCGGTGCTGATCTCCTACAACGCGATCGGCCGGGATCCGGCGCAGCACGGGGTGACCGCCGAACTGTTCGACATCACCAGGGACCCGAGCCGTCACCTGTCCTTCGGTCACGGTCCGCACGTCTGCCCGGGGTCCCCGCTGGCCCGGCTGGAAGCGGGGGTCGCGCTGCCGGCGCTGTTCGAGCGGTTCCCGGAGCTGGCCCTGGCGGTGCCGGACGAGGAGCTGCGGCCGAGTCCCTCGCTGGTGGTGAACTCGCTGCGGGAGCTGCCGGTCCGGCTCTTCTGAGACCCGGACCGGTCGGGGTCTCGGTCGGGGCCGGGGTCGGGGCCGTCGGTGTTCGACGGCGCGTCGGCCCGTTCGGCCCGTCCGGCCCGTCCGGCCCGGCCGCGCCCGGGTCACAACTGGGGCACTTGCCGATGAAGGTCGAACGCGGACCTTGGCGGAGGGGGGCTGCTGCGTTAACGTCGTCAAACCGGCCGCCCGCCGCGTCCATGTCGATCTCCGGTACAGCGCAATGTCGTTCTGTCGTACTGCCGGCGCTCCGTGCGCCCTGGCGAGGAGGACCGCATTGACCCCCACCCCGACCGCGCCGTCAGCGAGGTCCCGCCGTCTGGCCGTCGTGCCCGCCGTGCTGGCGGCGCTGGCGCTGACCGCGGCCTGCTCCAACAGTTCGAGCTCCGGCGGCGGTTCGGGTGGCGGGGGCGAGACCCTGGCCGGTGACTGCGCCAAGTACCAGCCCTACGCGGGGCATTCCGGCAGCACGGTGACGATCTTCGCCTCGATCCTCAGCCCGGAGTCGGACAATCTGGAGAAGTCCTGGGCCGAGTTCTCCAAGTGCACCGGTATCAAGATCAGTTATGAGGGCTCCAACGACTTCGAGTCCCAGCTGCCGGTCCGGGTGACCGGCGGCAACGCCCCGGACTTCGCGATCATCCCGCAGCCCGGCCTGCTGGCCCAGATGGTCAAGAGCGGCAAGGTGGCCAAGCCCCCCGCGCAGACCGTCGCCAACCAGGAGAAGTGGAGCCCGGTCTGGAAGAGCTACGGTTCGGTCAACGGCACCTTCTACGCGGCGCCGATGAGCGCCAACATGAAGTCGCTGGTCTGGTACTCGCCGAAGGCCTTCCAGCAGGCCGGCTACGCGGTGCCGCAGTCCTGGGCCGACCTGATGGCGCTCAGCGACCGGATCGCCAAGGCGGGCGCCGGCAAGCCCTGGTGCGGCGGGATCGCCTCCGGGACGGCCACCGGCTGGCCGGCCACCGACTGGCTGGAGGAGGTGGTGCTGGGCTCCTACGGCGGCGAGGTGTACGACCAGTGGGTCAGCCACAAGGTGAAGTTCTCCGACGAGAAGATCACCACCGCGATGAAGACCGTGGCGGACTGGATGCAGAACCCCGCCTGGGTCAACGGCGGCTACGGTGACGTGAAGTCGATCGCCACCACGACCTTCCAGGACGCGGGCGCCCCGATCCTCACCGGCAAGTGCTTCCTGCTCCAGCAGGCGTCCTTCTACAAGGCGCAGTGGCCCAAGGACACCAAGGTCGGCCCGGACGGCGACATCTTCGCCTTCCGGCTGCCGGCCGTGAACCCGCAGGTGCCCAGCCCGGTCGAGGGCGGCGGGGAGTTCCTGACGGCGTTCGCGAGCCGGCCCGAGGTGCAGGCGGTGCAGAACTACCTGTCCAGCTCGGACTGGGCGAGCAGCCGGGTGCGGACCGCGACCGGCTGGGTCTCCGCGAACCAGGGCGTGGACAAGGCCCTGTACACCGACCCGATCGACCGGCTCTCCGCCGCCGCGCTCACCGATCCGGCGGCCACCTTCCGCTTCGACGGTTCCGACCTGATGCCGGCCGCGGTCGGGGCCGGGCAGGAGTGGAAGTCGCTGACGGCCTGGTTCGCCGAGGGCCAGTCCATCCAGAAGACCGCCGCCGACATCGACGCGGCCTGGCCGCAGTAGCGGTTCCCACCGCACGGACCACCTGTCGAGGGCGGTGCGGGGCCACCCACCCGCACCGCCCGCCCCCTCCTCTCTGCCCGTGACAGGGAAAGGACGCGCAGCCATGTCCCGCACCGCCACCATGCTCGCCGACGGAGCCTGGGGCGACGCCGCAGTCAAGTTCGGCAACAGCTTCGGCGCCGTCGCCGGCTTCCTGGGCATCCTGCTGCTGGTCTTCCTGGTGGCAGGCCGGGCCTCCGGCCGGATCGCCCGGCCGCTCTCCGTCCTGGTCTTCCTCGGTCCGGCGGTCGTGCTGCTGCTCGTCGGCCTGGTCGCCCCGCTGGTCCGCACCGTCTACCTGAGCCTCTACAACGACGACAGCAGCCGGTTCGTCGGCGGTGAGAACTTCGGCTGGGCGCTCACCACCGATTCGGTGCAGAAGATCCTGGTGACCACCCTGCTCTGGCTGGTGGTCGCGCCGCTCGCCGCCACCGGCCTCGGGCTGGTCCTGGCGCTGCTGGTGGACCGGATGCGCGGCCAGGCCGTGTACAAGTCGCTGATCTTCATGCCGATGGCCATCTCACTGGTCGGCGCCTCGATCATCTTCAAGTTCGTCTACGAGTCGCGTGACGCCGCCCAGTCGCAGATCGGCCTGCTCAGCCAGCTCGCCGTCACGCTGGGCTGGGAGCACCCGCCGAACTGGATGCTCTCCCAGCCGCTCAACACCTTCCTGTTGATGGCGGTGATGGTCTGGGTGCAGACCGGTTTCGCGATGGTCGTCCTCTCGGCGGCGATCAAGGCGATCCCGGACGAGGTCACCGAGGCCGCGCGGCTGGACGGCGCGGGCGGGGTGCGGCTGTTCTGGTACGTCACGGTGCCGATGATCCGCACCACGGTGGTGGTGGTGCTCACCACGGTGATGATCACCACGCTCAAGGCCTTCGACATCGTCCGCACCATGACCGGCGGAAACTTCGGCACCCAGGTGCTGGCCAACGAGATGTACTCGCAGTCCTTCGTGCAGTTCAACACCGGGCGGGGCAGCGCGCTCGCGGTGATCCTCTTCCTCGCGGTGCTGCCGCTGGTGGCCTACAACATCGTCCAGCTGCGGAAGGAGCGCGGAGTCCGATGAGCGCGAACCGTCGGCCCGCCGACCGGCGTCGGGCCCCCTCCGACCGGCGTGCGTCCCCCTCCGACCGGCGTCCGCCGTCCTTCGACCGGCGTCGGTCGGGTGAGCGCCGGCGTCCGGCGTCCGAGCGCCGGTCGCCGGGCGGGCGCAGGCCGCTGGGCGAGCGCCGGGGCCCGGTCAGGCGGGCGTTCACCAGTCCGCTCGCCTCGGTCTTCGTGATCGCGGTGACGGTGCTGTGGACCGTCCCCACCCTCGGACTGCTCGCCACCTCGCTGCGCCCCAAGCAGGACGTCACCGCCGACGGCTGGTGGAACGTGTTCGTCCACCCCGACCTCGGTCTCTCGAACTACCACACCGTGCTGTTCGAGGGCGGTTCCGGCGTCTCCACCGGGCTGATGCCCTTCCTGGTCAACTCGCTGGCGATCAGCGTCCCGGCGACGCTCTTCCCGCTGGTGCTGGCGGCGATGGCCGCGTACGGCCTCGCCTGGGTGCGGTTCCGGGGCAGCGACACGGTGTTCTTCGTGGTGTTCGCGCTCCAGGTGGTGCCGATCCAGATGGCCCTGATCCCGCTGCTGCGACTGTTCTCCGGCGGTGCGCACCTGGGCTCGATGACGCTCCTCCCGGCGGTGGACCTGAAGGGCACCTACGCGCCGGTCTGGCTGGCGCACACCATGTTCGCGCTGCCCCTGGCGATCTTCCTGCTGCACAACTTCATCGCCCAGCTGCCGCGGGACCTGATGGAGGCGGCGGTGGTGGACGGCGCCTCGCACTTCAAGATCTTCCGCTCGATCGTGCTGCCGCTCTGCACGCCGGCGCTGGCCTCGTTCGCCATCTTCCAGTTCCTCTGGGTCTGGAACGACCTGCTGGTGGCGCTCACCTTCGCCGGCGGTACCCCCGAGGTGGCGCCGATGACCGTCCGGCTGGCACAGCTGTCCGGCTCCTTCGGCGGGCGCTGGGAACTGCTCACCGCCGGAGCGTTCCTGTCGATCATCGTGCCGCTGGCGGTCTTCTTCGGCCTCCAGCGGTACTTCGTCCGCGGCCTGCTGGCCGGTTCGGTCAAGGGTTAGTTCCGATCGGCGCGGGATGTGACGGTTTCGTGGACACGGTCGGCACCGAACCGGTACACCGATAGGGGCACTTGACCGAAGCGCATGGGGGGCGGCCATGGCAGGAGCAGGCATCCGCGCGGGCACCGGGTGGCGCGGCAGAGTCGGGGGCCTGCTGGTGGCCCTCACCACGGCGGCGGCGGTGGTCGCCGGTCCGGCGGCCGTTCCGGCGGCGGCCGCCACCGCGACCTTGGGCAGTACGGCCGTCGGTCCGTCCACCGACTCGGCGGACTCCAACTACCTGAACGCGTCCAGGTACGTGACCGGCGCGGCCGGCGGGACGGTCAGCAGCATGAGCGTCTACGTGGACGCGGTGGACGCGGCGCCGAACGACCGGTTCCAGGTGGCGGTCTACCGCGACAACGGGGGCAGCCCGGGTGCCCTGCTGGCGAGCAGCGCCGCGGCGACCCTGACCGCCGACAGCTGGAACACGGTGCCGCTGACCACGGCCCTCGCCGCCAACACCGCGTACTGGCTGGCCTACAACAGCAACGGGACGACCGCGGCCGTCAACAATCTGCGGTACAGCCCCGGCGGTACCAGCGTGTACGGCACCGGCGGCCGGGCGTACGGCAGTTGGCCGGCCGACTTCGGCCCGGTGACGTCCAGTGGTCTCAGCTTCTCGATCTACGCGACCTACACCGCGGAGCAGGCCCCGCCACCGCCGCCGCCGGGCGCCGGACCGGGTGGCGAGGGGCCGATCCTGCTGGTCACCAGCCAGGCCAATCCGTACACCCGCTACCTGGGCGAGATCCTCAAGGCCGAGGGGCTCAACTCCTACCGCATGGTGGACATCTCGGCGGTGACCGGCCCGCTGCTGGCCTCCGCGGACGTGGTGCTGCTGGGCGAGACGCCGCTCACCCCGGCCCAGGCGGCCCTGTTCACCACCTGGACCGGCGGCGGCGGCCGGCTGGTCGCGATGCGCCCCGACAAGCAGCTCGCACCGCTGTTCGGCCTCACCCCGGCCACCGGCACCCGGGCGGACGCCTACCTCAAGGTGGACACCTCCGCCGCCCCCGGCGCCGGGATCACCGGCGACACCATGGGCTACCACGGCGCCGCCGACCTCTACACGCTCAGCGGTGCCACCACCGTCGCCGCCCTGTACAGCGACGCCACCACGGCCACCGCCAACCCGGCCGTCACTCTGCGGACGGCGGGCAGTGGCCTGGCCGCCGCCTTCAGCTTCGACCTGGCCAGGTCGGTGGTGCAGACCCGCCAGGGCAACGCCGCCTGGGCCGGCCAGCAGCGGGACGGCACGGACGGGTACGAGGCCTCGGAGATGTTCTTCGGCACCGGGGGCCAGCCGGACTGGAACAACCTGGACAAGGCGCTGATCCCGATCGCCGACGAGCAGCAGCGGCTGCTGGCCAACCTGATCACCCTGGTCGACTCCACCCGCAAACCGCTGCCGCGCTTCTGGTACTTCCCGCGTGACGTCAAGGCCGTGGTGGTGATGACCGGCGACGACCACGGAGTCGGCGGCACGGCCGGCCGCTGGGACGGCTACATCGCGCAGAGTCCGCCCGGGTGCGACGTCGCCAACTGGGAGTGCGTCCGCGGCTCCTCGTACATCTACACCGACGATCCGCTGACCCCGGCGCAGGCCCAGGCCTACACCGACCAGGGCTTCGAGGTGGGCGTCCACGTCACCACCAACTGCCGCCCGTGGGGCAGCAGCTCCGCGCTGCAGGGCTACTACACCGACCAGTTGTCCGACTGGCGGGCCAAGTACCCGTCCCTGCCGGGCCCGTCGAGCAGCCGCACGCACTGCGTGGAGTGGGACGACTGGGCCACCCAGGCGAAGACCAAGCTGTCCAACGGCATCCGGCTGGACACCGACTACTACTTCTACCCGTCCACCTTCACCAAGGACCGCCCCGGTTACTTCAACGGCACCGCCCAGATCATGCGCTTCGCCGACACCGACGGCAGCGTGATCGACGAGTACCAGGCCACCACCCAGCTGACCGACGAGTCCGGCCAGTCCTACCCCGGCACCATCACCACGCTGCTCGACGCCGCCTACGGAGGCAAGGGCTACTACGCGGCCCTGACCGCGAACATCCACACCGACTTCGCCGCCTCCGCCGCCTCGGACGCGGTCATCGCCGCCGCGAAGGCGCGCGGCGTCCCGGTGGTCTCCGGCCGGCAGATGCTCACCTGGCTCGACGCGCGCAACGGCTCGGCCTTCGCCAAGCTGGCCTGGAGCGGCAGTGCGCTGACCTTCGACATCACCGGCGGGGCCAACGGGCTGCGGGCGATGCTGCCCGTCTCCGCCGCGTCCGGCACGCTCACCGGCATCTCCTCGGGCGGCCGGTCCGTCCCGTACCGGATCGAGACGATCAAGGGTGTGGCCTACGCGTTCTTCGACGGCGCGGTGGGCTCCTACACGGCCTCGTACGGCCGTGACACCACCCCGCCCGCCGTGACCGGGAGCAGCCCGGCCGGCGGTGCCACCGGCGTCGCACCGGGGACGGCGGTGCGCTTCTCGTTCGGTGAGCCGCTGGACCAGGCGAGCGTGACGGCCTCGGCCGTGACCGTGCGCACCGCGGGCGGCGCCGCCGTGGCCGGTGCGGTGACGTACGACGGCGCCGCCAACGGCGTGGTCTTCACACCGAGCACCCCCCTGGCGTTGACCACCGGCTACACCGCGAGCGTCCAAGGAGTGCGGGACACGTCCGGCAACGTGCTGGCGAGCCCGTACGCGATCTCCTTCACCACCGGGGGAGCGGCGCCCAGGACGCTCGGCAACACGGCGGTGGGCTCGCTGATCGACGACACCGACTCGCACCACCTGAACGGCAGCCGGATCACCACGGGGGCGTCGTCGGTGCCGCTCACCGCGCTCAGCGTGCACGTCGGCCCGGTCAGCGCGGCGCCGAACAACCAGTACCAGCTGGCCGTCTACGCCGATGCGGGCGGCTCGCCGGGCACGCTGGTCGCGGCGACCGGCAGCGGCACGCTCACCGCCAACGCCTGGAACTCGCTGCCCGTCGACCTCACGCTCACCGCCGGCACCGCGTACTGGCTGGTCTACAACAGCAACGGCACCGGCGCCTCGGTGAACAACATGAACTACTCCACCGGCCCGACCGGCTCGGGTGCCTACAGCAACGCGGTGGTGCCGTTCGGCAGCTGGCCCGCGGCGTTCGGGCCGGCGGTGAAGGACACGCTGCTGTACTCGCTCTACGGCTCCTACTGACCTCCTGACCGGCCCTCACGCCGGTCGCCGCCTGCTGGGAGGGCTCCCCGGAGGCCGCTGTCACAGCCTGGTGACAGTGGCCTCCCCGGTGTTTTTGAACTTGTTCAGAATGGTCTACAGTCGGCGTCAGTCGCGGCGCCCCGGCGCCTTCCGGCGGGCTGCCCCCTGGGCGGCTGCCGCATGCCCGCAGACCTTCGAGGGGGACCCCATGCCCGGCCACTCCACACCCGCCCCGGCCGGCGGCCCGTCCGGATCGGACCCGTACCGTGCGCCCGGTGGCCCGTCCGGATCGGACCCGTACCGTGCGCCCGGCGGCCCGTCCGGATCCGACCCGTACCGTGCGCCCGGTGGCCCGGGGGAGCAGCCGGCGGCGCCGGGCGCGCAGCCGCGGCACGACGCCTCCGCGCCGGGGCCGCAGAACCGGCCGGGCGAGCCCGGGCAGGACCGGGCCGGGGCGGCGGACCCCGACCCGAACCCCTACCGGGCGCCGGGCCGGCCGGCGCCGAAACCCTTCGCCTGGCTGTGCCCCAGCGACCCCGGCCCCAAGGCCCCGGTGACGCCCAGGACGCTCGCGGCCGCCCTGCTGACCGGCCTGCTGACGGCCTGGCTGCTCGACCGCGGCTTCGGCGTCAACCTGCTGATCTGCGGCACGGTCGCCGCCGTCGGCGCCGGCCTGGCCGCCCGCTCCGCCGGGCGCCGGCTGCGGGGCTGGACGCTGCTCTGGAGCGCGCTCGCGCTCGCTCTGCTCGTCGTCCCGGCACTCTCCGACGCCGGTTGGCCGACGGCGCTGGCCACGGTCGGCGCGCTGGCCCTGGCCTCGCTCGCGCTGCACGGCGGCCGGCGCTGGGCCGGCGTACTGCTCGCCCTGCCCGGCATCCTCTGGCAGCCGCTGCCCGGCCTGCGGTGGGCCCGCGCCGGCCTGCGCGGGATCGGCCTGCCCGCCCGCGGCAAGGTGGCACCGGTGTTCAAGGCGGTCCTGGTGACCGTCGTGCTGCTGGTCGTCTTCGGCCGGCTGTTCGCCAGCGCCGACGCCGGCATGGCCGAACTGCTGGAGAGCCTCAGCCCCAGCCTGGCCCCCGGTGAGATCCCGCTGCGCGTCGCGCTCTTCGCCCTCGGCGCGGTCACCGTCCTGGGCTTCGCCCACATCGCGGCGGGCCCGCGCCGCTGGGACCGCACGGTGGTCCGGCCGGGCCGCGAGCGCGGCCGGTTGGAGTGGGCGCTGCCGCTGGTCGCGCTCAACCTGATGTTCGGCGCCTTCGCCGTGATCCAGGCCGTGGTGGTGCTCGGCGGCCGCGACTCGATCATGCGGAACACCGGGATGAGCCGCTCCGAGTACGCCCGGCAGGGCTTCTGGCAGCTGACGGTCGTCACCGTGCTGACCCTCGTGGTGGTCGGCGTCGCCAAGCGCTGGGCGCCGCGCGGCACCGAGGCCGACCGCAGGCTCGCGCGCGTCCTGCTCGGTCTGCTCTGCCTGCTCACCCTCGTCGTGGTCGCCTCGGCCCTCGGCCGGATGTGGTTCTACGTCGACGCCTCCGGGCTGACCAGGCTCCGGCTCTGGGTCCTGGTGGTCGAGGTCTGGCTGGGCGTGGTCTTCGCGCTGCTGATCACGGCCGGGCTGGTCCGCTCGGCGGGGTGGCTGCCGCGTGTGGTCCTGCTCAGCGCCGTACTGATGGTGGCGGTCTACGGATTGATGGGGCCGGACGCGATCGTCGCCGAACAGAACGTGGCCCGCTTCGAGCGGACCGGGCAGATCGACCTGCGCAACGTCCGGGACCTCTCGCTCGACGCCGTCCCGGCCCTGGACCGGCTGCCGGCGGACTACCGGACCTGTGCGTTGGAGCTGATGCGGATCGATGCCGGTGAGCCCGAGCCCTGGTACGCGGCCAGTCTCGCCGCCGCCCGGGCGCGGAGCGTCTTCGCCGAGCGTCCCCTGGTGGACGAGGCCTCGGCGCGGGGGAGCGCCTGCGAGCGGGCGGGGCTGGGGGAGCGGGACGGGACCGAGCGGTACTGAGCCGCGCCGGGCCGGCCGGGGGCGCTGGTCGGGCCGGGGCGGGTGGGTCGGGGCCGTTCGCCTGGGCCGGTCGGGAGCGGTGCGGGCGGTCCTGGGGGTGACCCGATGCGTGAGGGCCGGCCGGGAGCTCGCTGCTCCCGGCCGGCCCTCACGGCGTCATGCCGGTCCGTCGCGTCGCGTCAGTGCATCGCGATGCCGGAGGTGTTCGACGACAGGTCCTCCGCCTTGGCCTTGATCACGAAGACCGCGACCAGCAGGGCGAGCCCGGCGAGCACCGCGCCCACGATGAAGCCGTGGGAAATGCCGTAGGCGAGCACCTGGTTGGCCGCGTCGGTGCCCTTGGGGAACTCCTTCTTCTCCAGGAACACCGCCTTCTGCTCCGGTGAGGCCGTGGCCAGGAAGCCGGGGAGCTGCAGCTTGGCCTCCGCGGTGGCGTAGTGGGCGAACACCGTGGTGAGGATCGACAGGCCCAGCGAGCCGCCGATCTGCTGCATCGAGTTGAGCAGGCCGGACGCCGCGCCGGTCTCCTCGCCGGCGACCCCGGCGACCGCGAGCAGCATCACCGGGACGAAGGTCAGACCCATGCCGAAGCCGAACACCACCGTGGGGCCGAGCACCCCGTCGAGGTAACTGCTGTCCGCGTCCATCTGGGTCAGCCAGGTGAGCCCGATGGTGACGAAGAGCGCGCCGCCGGCCATGAACGGCTTCGGGCCGTACTTGGCCTGGAGGGTGGAGGCCACCTGCGCGGCGATGATGATCGAGATGCTGATCGGCAGGAACGCGAAGCCGGCCTTCAGCGGGCTGTACCCGAGCGGTCCCTGTACGAAGAGCGTGACGTAGAAGAAGATGCCGAACATGGCCGCGGCCAGGCAGAGCATCATCACCAGGCCACCGGTGCGGTTGCGGTTGGCGAACAGGTGCAGCGGGGTGATCGGCTGCGCGGTGCGCTTCTCGATCACCAGGAACGCGGCCACCAGCAGGATGCCGGCCGCGAAGGAGCCGAGCGTCACGCTGTCCGTCCAGCCGTCCGACGCGGCCCGGATGAACCCGTAGACCAGGCCGATCAGGCCCAGCGTGGAGGTGAGTGCGCCGGGCAGGTCGAAGCGGCCCTCGTGGCGCTCCGACTCGGCGATGTAGCGCGGCGCGGCGATCGCGATCAGCACGGCGATCGGCACGTTGACGAAGAACACCCAGCGCCAGTCGAGGTACTCGGTGAGCACACCGCCGGCCAGCAGGCCGATGGCCGCACCCGAGCCGGCCACCGCCGAGAAGACGCCGAACGCCTTGTTGCGTTCGGGTCCCTCGTCGAAGTTGGTGGCGATCAGGGCGAAGGCGGTGGGCGAGCATATCGCGCCGCCGATGCCCTGGAGTGCGCGGGCGGCCAGCAGCATGCCGCCGTCCTGCGCGAAGCCGCCGAGCAGCGAGGCCAGCCCGAACAGCAGCGTGCCGGCGATGAACACCCGGCGGCGGCCGAGGATGTCGCCGGCGCGGCCGCCGAGCAGCAGCAGGCCACCGAAGGTCAGCGTGTAGGCGTTGATCACCCACGACAGGTTGGTGGTGGAGAAGTTCAGCGCGTCCCTGATCTGCGGCAGCGCGATGTTCACGATGGTGGCGTCGAGGACGACCATCAGCTGCGTGGCGGCGATGACGGTCAGGGTGATGCCCTTGTTCCTGCCCTGGCTGCCCTGCGATGGAGAGTTCTTGCTGAGTGTGTCGGAGATAGCCAAGTTAGTGCCCCCTGCTGGCTACTGCTTCGTATGCTGTGGACCCGAGGCCCCGCGCGGTCCCGCGGCGTCCCGCAGGCTATGAAGGAACGGGATCGTTCACTAGCCTGGACGATATCCTGGACAAGATTGTGAACGCAAGCGTTCCCTAAGGTTGGTGACGATGGATCAGTTGGTGCGACGCCAGAGGGCGGACCGGGCGGCCGGGCGGGTGGGCGAACGCCCGGTCGAGCGGCCGCGCGACCGGGCCGGGGACCTGGCGGGCGAGCAGCTCACAGGGCCGGCGGAGGGGCGGGTGGCGGAGGTTCCCGCCGTGCCCGCGCCGACGGCGGGCGTCCCGGTGGCCGGGCCCACGTCGCACTGTCCGGTGAAGGTGGCGGCCGAGGTGCTGTCCCGGCCGATGCGCCGTCGGGGCAAGGAGTTGGAAGGGGCGATCTTCGAGGCCGCGCTCGACCAACTCACCTCCGGCGGATTCGCACGGCTGACGATGGAGGGCATCGCCGGGGCCGCGCGGACCGGGAAGGCCGCGCTGTACCGGCGCTGGGCGTCCAAGGTCGAACTCGTCATCGACGCCCTGGACTCCACTCTGCCACGGCCCTCCGACACCCCCGACCTCGGGTCCGCCCGCAGTGAATTGCTGCTGCTCATCCAGGGTTTCACCGAGGCGATGAACTCCCGGTCGGGCGGCGCCATGCAGGCGCTGATGGCCGAGCTGGAGCATGAGCAGGCCGAGCTGTTCAAGGGCTTCATCGTCCAGCGGGTGGTCGAACCGACCAAGACCACCATCCTGGAGATCCTGCGGCGCGGTGTCGAGCGCGGCGACGTCCGGCCCGGCGCGGTCACCCCGCTGGTCGCCGACGTCGCTCCGGCGATGCTGATGTACCGGGTCAAGATCTGCGGTCGGCAGCTCTGGCCCGAGTTCGCCGTCGAGCTGGTGGATGAGGTGCTGGTGCCGCTGATCCGGAGCTGATCCGGGGCTGATCCGGGGCCGGCGTGGGGCCGGGGTGGGGCCGGTGCGGCGTCGGCCCGGGGTCGCGTCGCGGGCGGTGGCCGTCGGTTGGCGAGGGGTGGATGGTGGGCGGGGGGTCGGTGGTCGGGGTCACGTGGTCCGGGGCGGCGCCGGGCGGGGCTTACGCTGGAGGTTGCCCCAGCCGAAGGACTCCGCGATGCCCATCGTCCCGCCGACGCATTCCGTCGAGCGCTCGCTGCGCCGGGCCGGCGCCAAGATCGTTGTCGGTCTCGACGAGGTCGGGCGCGGTGCCTGGGCCGGACCGGTCACCGTCGGCGCGGCGGTCACCGGGCTGCGCAAGCCGCCGGAGGGCCTGACCGACTCCAAGCTGCTCACCGAACTCCGCCGCGAGGCGCTCGCCCCGGTCCTCGCCGACTGGGTCACCGCGTACGCGCTCGGTCACGCCTCCGCGCTGGAGTGCGACGAGCTGGGGATGACCGCGGCGCTGCGACTGGCCGCCGTACGTGCCCTGGAGGCACTGCCGGTGGAACCCGACGCGGTGATACTCGACGGCAAGCACGACTACCTGGGCGGCCCGTGGCGAGTGCGCACGGTCATCAAGGGCGACCAGTCCTGCATCTGCGTCTCGGCCGCCTCGGTGCTCGCCAAGGTCCACCGCGACGGTCTGATGGCCGAGCTGGGGGAGGCCTGTCCCGAGTACGGGTTCGCCGACAACGCCGGCTACCCGTCCCCGGTGCACCGCACCGCCCTGGAGGAGTTGGGGCCGACCGAGCAGCACCGGCTGTCCTGGGCCTATCTGGACGGGATGCCCAAGTGGCGCCATTTGAAGCGGACCCGGGCCGTCGTCGGCGTCGGCGGAGCGGGCTCGGCGGGCCCCGCGGATGAACAGCTGACGCTCGGTTTCTGACGTTTCGTCGGCCATTGTCCCGGGTGGGGGCGGAAGGCTCGTGGTGCCCAATGGGTGGGGCGCCCGTGCGCGCCCGACCGGCATTTGATAGATATCCGGGTATGCCTGTCTTCCCCGAGGAGCCGGAGATTCACGAGAGCCTCCCGGGCCCCGGCGTTCCCTTCCCCCGCGAGTCGGACGCACAAGCCCCCCGTACGCCTGCCTCCGGCAGCGCGACCCCTGCCACACCGTCGACCGTCACCGCTGCCCCGGCCCCGGTGCCGGGCCAGCGCCCCGCACCCGGGCGCTCGGCGCCGCCGGGTGCCGAGCGCCCGGGGCCGAAGCCCCGGCCGGCCGGGATCCCCAAGCCCGGCCCGCGTCGCCCGGCGCCCGCCGCACCGCAGGCCGCGGTCCAACAGCTCACCGCCACCGCCGCGCAGGCGCTGGACCGCGCCGACGAGGCGGTCGACCGGCTGCTGGAGTCCGGCCGTGACCCGGGTACCGTGCTGGTGCTGACGGTCGGCGAGCCGCACCCCTGGCAGCGGCACGAACTCTCCTTCGGCGAGGAGCGCTACTGGGCGCAACTCGCCGAGGGCGGTGACGTGTTCTACGCGGACGCCGCGCTGACCCGCCCGGCCCGCCGCGAGGTGGTCGTGCTGGTCGTCAACGGTGGCCCGGCCGACCGCGCCGCCAAGGCGTTCACCGAGGCCCGGGGCCGGGCGGCCGAGCTCCTGGTGGTCTGCGGAAACGCCGGCCCCGCCGCTGCCGCGGCCGCCGCGGCGGCCAGTCGTCCCGTGACCGCCTGATCCCTGTCGACCCCCGGGCCCGGCGCCACCTGGTGCCGGGCCCGACCCATGCCGTCCGCCGTCCCGGCGTGCCGCCGCGCCCGCGGCAGCGCCCGTCGTCGCCGGGCGACAGCGGCCGGGTAGGGGGCGGCCGAGCCGGGTAGGGCGGCCGCGCGACGGCGGACGGACCGCCCCCCCGGGCGGTCGCCTCAGCGGGTGCCGGTGCGCCGGCCCGGTTCGATCGCCGCGACCCGCGCGGGCGCCCAGGGGCGTTCGGCCTGGCGCAGCGGGCGCTGTCCGCGCGTGCCGTCCAGCGCCGAGCGGGGCGGCAGTTCGGTGACGGTGTGGACCGGCCCGTCGGCCCAGGACCCCGCGTGCGGATCGCGTCCGCCGCGGCCGTCGGCGAGGATCTGCCAGCCCGCCGGGGACAGGGTGATGTACGAACCGCAGCGCAGCCCGTGCAGGGCCGCCGCGTCCTGCAACGCCCACATCCAGGCGCCGTCCTGCGCCGTCCAGCCCGCCGCGCCCTCCCGGCAGCGCAGCAGCACGGCCGTCCGGACCGGGGCGGCCCGGCGCAGGTCGTGCGGGGTGACCTGGCGCAGGTGCGTCAGGATCGCGTTGCGGTGCTGCCAGCCGTCGGTGTGGCGGGGCCAGGGGGCGAAGGAGGCCGAGGCGTTCAGCCGGTGCGACGCGTCCAGTACGGCGATCACGACCGTGCCGGGCTGCGGCAGGTGGCGTTGGTGCAGCTCCAGGACGAACTCGCGCGGGTCGCGCAGCGCCGGGATCCCCGAGGCGGCCCACGTCTCCAGATCGCATACCCGTCTGGGCGCCGAACTCCGGGCGAGGGGATACTGACCTCGGCCGATACCGTTGATCACGATCCTCCTTCCCGACCCACGGGCGCGCGGGCACCTGCGTACGCCGAAGGCCTGGTCCAGCGGACCGGGCTCCGGGTACGGTCCAATTCTCAGGGCAGATGGGGTGGAGCGGCAACGATGAAATGATGAACGCCGCCCGAAAGCCAACGTTCTGCCGGATATATTCCACGGCGGCGCGAGTGCCACCCGGAGACGGCAGGATGGTGATCCGGGTCGCCCGAAGGCCTCCGCGGAGTGCTTTCCGCATGGTCACCCCTCTCTCCGCCCGACTGATGTCCCCGGCGCCGGCGAATCCTCCGGCTCGCACCTGCATTACTCCATTCGGGTGTACGTCGGCAGTGGAACCTCCCGCTCCGCGACCGGCTGTCCGACGGCGCCCCGATCGTGTCGCCCTGATCACGGCGCCCCGATCGGGTCCTCCCGGCTCGCCCCGCCCCCGCTCAGCCCTGCACGGCCAGGACCAGCGGCAGGACGGCGCTCGCGCCCGCCTTGCGCAGCAGCCGGGCGGCCACCGTGACCGTCCACCCGGAGTCGACCAGGTCGTCCACCAGCAGCACCGGTCCGCCGGCCGCCGCCACCGCGGCCTCCACCTCCGGTGGCAGGGCGAGCGCCCCCGCCAGCGCGTGCAACCGCTGGGCGCTGTTGCTGCGCGCGCCGTGCGGCGGCCGGCCGGTCGCGTACTCGATCCGCCCGAGCAGGGGCAGCCGGCCGATCTCGGCGATCCGGGCACCGAGGCTGCCGACCAGCTGCGGACGGGTCGACGAGGCCATGGTCACCACGCCGACCGGCCGGTCGAGCCGGGCGCCCTCCGTCGTCGCGGGCCCGGCCCAGCCGCCGGGGCCGCGCGCCCAGTCGCTCAGAACCGCCACCAGGGCGTCCACCGCCTCGCCGGGGACGGGCACGTCGGGGGCCTGGTCGGCCAGCAGGGTCCGCAGTCGGTTGCCCCACCCGATGTCGGACAGCCGGCCGAGGGCCCGGCCGGTCTCGGCCTGTTCGCCCGCCGGAATGCGTCCCTTGAGCGGCACCCCCAACGCGTCCATGCCGGTCGGCCAGAGCCGGCGCGGCTCGAAGCTGACGCCGGGCCGCCCGAGCGCGGCCCGCGCGGCGTCCAGCGCCGCGGTGGAGACCTCCGGGGTGTGCAGCGGCCCGGCGCAGTTGTCGCAGCGGCCGCACGGCTCGGCCTGTTCGTCGTCCAGCTGGCGCCGCAGGAACTCCATCCGGCAACCGGTGGCCGCCGCGTACTCGCGCATCGCCCGCTGCTCGGCCTCGCGCGAGGCGGCGACCTTGGCGTAGCGGGCGGTGTCGTACGCCCAGCTCTGCCCGGTGGCCGACCAGCCGCCCTTGACCCGTCGCACCGCCCCGTCCACGTCGAGGACCTTGAGCATGGTCTCCAGCCGGGCGCGGCGCAGGTCCACCCGGGGCTCCAGCGCGGCCGTGGAGAGCGGCCGGCCGGCCTCGGCGAGGGCGTCGATGGTGCGGCGGACCTGCTCCTCGGGCGGGAAGGCCAGCGAGGCGAAGTAGCGCCAGATCGCCTCGTCCTCGCGCCCGGGCAGCAGCAGCACCTCGGCCCGGTCGACGCCGCGGCCGGCCCGGCCGACCTGCTGGTAGTAGGCGATCGGCGAACTGGGTGAGCCCAGGTGCACCACGAAGCCGAGGTCGGGCTTGTCGAAGCCCATGCCGAGCGCGGAGGTGGCGACCAGCGCCTTGACCCGGTTGGCGAGCAGGTCCGCCTCGGCGGTGCGGCGCTCGGCGTCCTCGGTGCGGCCGGAGTAGGAGGCCACCGGGAAGCCCCGCTCGCGCAGGAAGGCCGTCACCTCGTCGGCGGCGGCGACCGTCAGGGTGTAGACGATGCCGGAGCCGGGCAGCCGGTCGAGGTGGTCGGCCAACCACGCCAGCCGGTGCGCCGGGTCGGGCAGCGTGAGGACCCCGAGGGTGAGGCTCTCGCGGTCGAGCGGCCCGCGCAGCACGAGGGCGTGCGCGTCCGTGGAGCCGGTGCCGAGCTGCTCGGCGACGTCGGCGGTGACCCGGGCGTTGGCCGTGGCGGTGGTGGCCAGCACCGGGACGCCCGGCGAGAGGTCGGCGAGCATGGTGCGCAGCCGGCGGTAGTCGGGGCGGAAGTCGTGGCCCCAGTCGGAGATGCAGTGGGCCTCGTCCACCACCAGCAGGCCGGTGGAGGCGGCGAGCTTGGGGAGCACCTGGTCGCGGAAGTCGGGGTTGTTCAGCCGCTCGGGGCTGACCAGCAGGATGTCCACCGCGCCCGCCGCGACCTCGGCCTGGATCGCGTCCCACTCGTCGGTGTTGGCCGAGTTGATGGTGCGGGCGTTGATGCCGGCCCGGGCCGCCGAATCGACCTGGTTGCGCATCAGGGCGAGCAGCGGGGACACGATCACCGTCGGACCGGCGCCGCGGGCCCGCAGCAGGGCGGTGGCGATGAAGTAGACGGCGGACTTGCCCCAGCCGGTGCGCTGCACCACGAGGGCCCGGCGGTGGTCGACGACCAGGGCCTCGATGGCCGTCCACTGGTCCTCGCGGAGCGTGGCGGTGGGCCCGGCGAGCTCGCGCAGGACGGCCTCGGCCCGCGCCCGGACCTCGGCGCGGTCGGCGGCTGTGGCGCTGCCGGTGCCGGCCGCGGTGGTGGCGTCGGTGGCGGTGGTGTGGTTCTGCGGCTGCTGCATGGCCCCCATGTAACCCCGTACCGCCGACAATGGGCGAACGGTGCTGCTCATGCGGGGGTGACCCGCGGGTGCATTTCATCGGCTCTTCCGCTGAACGGCCGCCGAATGTCACCCGGGAGAGTGGCTCGGAATACCCCGAACGAGGGACGTTTTATCCACAGGCGGGCTTTATCCACAGGAGAAAAGGAAATCTCCGGGGTGGCTCGCGGATTGCGGCAGTGTTCCGGCCATGAACAACGAACACGTCGCACTCCCCTTCGGCCCGGCCTCCGGCGGGCGGCCGGTCAGCATGCGGGGCCCGGCCGACATGGCCGAGCTGCTGCCCTACCTGTTGGGCTTCTTCCCCGACGACAGCATCGTGGCCGTCGGGCTCCAGGGCCCGGACCTCCATCAGGGCGGGGTGATCCGGCTGGACATCCCCGAGTCGCCGCGGCAGTGGCCGACGGCCGCCGGCGAGACGGCCTCGCTGCTCGTCGGTCTCTCCGAGCGGCGGGACCGCCGACCGGCCCAGGTCCTGCTGTACCTCTGTCAGGATCCGGACCGGGAGCACGGTCCGCCGGTGCTCGACCGGCTCGGACCGCTCGCGGCGGAGCTGCGGGCGGCCTTCGAGACCAGGGGAGTGGGGGTGAAGGAGTCGCTCTGCGTCTCCTCCGGCCGCTGGTGGTCCTTCCTCTGCCGCGGGGAGGGGTGCTGCGATCCGGCCGGCCACCCGATCCGGCCGGGCCCCGGGCCAGTGGCCGCGGCGGCCACGTTCGCCGGCCTCGCGCCGAGGGGCAGCCGCAAGGCGATCGTGGCGGGGCTGGCCCCGATCGGTCCGCCCGGAGCGGAGGTCCAGCGCCTGGCGCTGGCCCGGGCCGCGGCCGATGGGCGAGCCGGTCAGGCGTCGGCGCTCTCCCGGGAGCGGGGCGGTGCGCTGCTCGACCAGGCCGTGGCCGAGTTCATGGCCGGCGCGCGCGTCCTCGACGAGCACCGGACGGCGCGGCTGCTCGTCGCCCTCCAGGACCGCCGTACCCGGGACCGGGCCGCCGAGTACGTCCGGCCGGAGGAGCTCGCGCCCGCCCAGCGCCTCTGGCGCTTCCTCGCCAGGCGCTGCGTGCCGCCCCACACCGGCTACGCCCCGCCCCCGCTCACACTGCTGGCCTGGGCGTCCTGGGTCGCGGGGGACACCGCGACGGCCCGTGTCGTGCTCGCCCACACGCTGCGGCTCGCCCCGTCCTACCTGCTGGCCCAGCTGCTCTACGAGTCCCTGAACGGTGGGCTCGCCCCCGAGGAGCTGCTGGCGAGTGTGGCGGCCGAGCGCAGTCGCCGCTCCGGCGGGGCGCGGCGGGAGCGGCCGGCGCAGGGCCCGGTCGGGCCTGGCCCGGCGAACGGTCCCGGCGGGCCGCCGGAGAAGGGCCCGGTGGGTGGCCCGGAGCCCGTGCCGGAGCCCGTGTCAGAGCCCGCGCCGGAGGCGCCGGCCGGCCCGGCTCCGGCCAAGCCCCGTCGCCGGCGTGCCCGGAAGGCGCCGGCCGAGGTCCCCGACCCGGGGGCCACGGGGTACACAGCCGCCAGTACGGGGCCGCTCCCCGGTCATTCGAGCGGGGGCACGCCGAAGGGCGGCGAGGCCGGCCGGTCCGACGAGGGGCCGGGCGGTGGGCCGCCGGCGCTGATCTCCGGCCGCGAGGCGGGCCGTCCCTGTGCCAGGGCGCGCTCCGTGCGGAGGCCGCGGCTGGGCCGTGCGTCGCCCTGGGCGGCGCAGGCCACGGCGGTCGGGCGCGGTCGGTGCCGTGCTGCCCGCGGCTCGACGGGAAGGGCCCGGCATGCGAGGTGACCGCCCCCGGGGCCGGGCGCCCGGCCCCGTCCGTCCGGTCGGCCGGGGCAGCCGCCCCGGCCGACCGGTGCCGGCCCCGGTCGCGCCGCCCTCCCGGGGCGGCGGCCGACGCCGGCTGCTAGACCTCGCCGCGAGCCATCGCGATCAGGCGGTCGAGCACCTTGCCACCGCTCACCCGAAGGCCGTCGTGCTCCCACTCGTTGGTGACCCACGTCCGCAGGCCGCGGACGGACCGGGCGGTCTCCAGCGAGTCGGCGGTGTCGACGTACATGTCGTCGTGGTAGACCGCCGCCACCACCGGCACCTCGTTGACGGCCAACCGGGCCGGGTCGTACAGGTCGGCCCAGTCGGTGCGGGCGGCGAGCAGCTCCGCGGCCTCCTTCAGCGGGCGAAGCGCCGGGTCGGTGTCGAACATCCAGGGGTAGATCATCTCCCCGGTGAACAGCACCGGCGCCCCGGACTCCAGCGCGGCCGCGGCGTCGAACTCGGGGAACTCCTTGCGGACGCGCTCGGCCGACCAGCCGGTGCCCGCCCGGTCCACCGACCGCTGGCCGTAGATCGACTCGTGCAGCACGGCGTACAGCGGCCCCTCGGCGAAGGAGACCTTGGCCTGGACACCGGCCAGGAAGGTGTCGGACAGCTCGGGCCCGTCGGGGCCCTCCACCCAGGCCTCCTCCAGGAGGTAGTGCAGGCTCCCGGAGCCGCTGCCGGTGCCGAGCATCATGCCGAGGGCCTGGAACGCCTGGACGGTGAGCAGTCCGCCGTCGGGCAGGGGCGCGGGGGAGGCCGCCAGCCGGGCGGCGATCCGCCGGACGGCCTCGATGTCCTGCGGGAAGCGGGCGTAGTGCTCCTCGTTCTTGCGGACGACCCGGGGGTAGGCGGCCCGGTAGACCTCGTCGGCCGAGCTGCGCAGGCCCGCGAGCCCACCGGTGACGAAGGCTTCGCGCAGTCCCTCGGGCGCGATCGAGAGGTAGCTGAGGAGGCAGAACCCGCCAAAGCTCTGGCCGAGCACGCTCCAGCGCCGGTCGTCGCCGAGCAGCCGGCGGCGGATCGACTCGGCGTCCCGCACGATCGAGTCCGCGCGGAAGTGCGCCAGGTAGTCGGCCTGCTCCTGGGCGCCGCCGCGACGGGTGAGGGTCTGCCGGGTCGCGGGCGTGGACCGCCCGGTGCCGCGCTGGTCGAGCAGGAGCACCCGGTAGTCGTCCAGGGCGCGCTCCAGCCAGCCGTCCCGGCCGAGCGGGCGCCCTGCCTTGCCGCCCGGTCCGCCCTGGAGGAAGAGCAGCCAGGGCAGGTCGTCCTTCTCGCGGCGCGCGGCCACCACCTCGCGGGCGTACACCTCGATCTCCTCGCCCTGCGGGGCGGTGTGGTCGAGCGGCAGGCGGAAGACGTGGTCGGTCGTGACAATCCCGGGCAGCCGACTGGCGGTGGACATACAACTCCTCGGTATGTGTCTGGTTCACAGCGGTCACGGCGCCGCTCACGGGGTTGCCGGTGCGGGCTCCGCGCCCCCCGCACCGTATCCTGACGGCGGTCGGACACGGGTTCGACGGTCGCCGTTCATGACCGTCCGTCCGAGCAGGCGCGCGAGGCGGTACGACAGCCGCGGCACACGCGCTTCGGCCCGGAGCGGCACCGGCCCGAAGCAGCGGCGGTCGGCCGGTGACGGCGGTACGACTGCCCGGTACCCCGGCGCGGCGGGCCGAAGTGACAGAGCGAGCGTTACCTGCGACCGGTCGGCGGCGTTCACCCCGGGGGCACTGTGCCCGGCGGACACCGGGCTCCCCTGGACGGACAGCGCCGCGGCGCGCCCGGGTACCGGGCCGCCGCACGGCAGCGGCGGACGGGGCGCCGGACGGCGAAACGACCGGGGCGCCAACCGCCCGGCCGACAGGCGGTGGCCGCGCCCGTCGACGGCGGGCTTCGGTCGGGCACGCCGTCACCGGCGCGACCGGCCGAGGGCCATGACGAAGTGCCGGGCGCCAGGGCGTGCCCGGGAGAGCGCACCCGGCACCTCGGCGGTACCGGGCGTCGCATGGCACGGCCCGGCGACGGGTACGGCCAGACACGGCAGACACGCCGGCGGGAACCCCCACCGGCCAGGCACCATCAGTACGCGATCGAGCATGCTCGCGGCCCACCGGCCCCACCGGCCACCGGACCGCCGAGGGGAGGAGAGTCCGGTGACCGCCATGAGGCCACCACAGGCCATGCCGGCCGAGAGTGTGGTCGGTGCGCCGAGACCGGTCGGCCGCCCCGACCAGGTACCGCCGGGCATGCCCGCCGGCGGAGCCGTCGGCCCGGCCCGGCCGGCGTCGCCGCCGCGTCCGCAGCCCGCCGCCGTCCATCACGCGGTGCTCTGCGTCAACGCCCCCGCCATGGCCGCCTCCGGTCCGGACGGGCAACTGCGCGGCCACGGCCTCCACGGTTTCTACCGCTCCGGCGTCCGGGTACTGGCCCGGATGGAGTTGCGGATCGGTGGCATGGAGCCCCTGCCGCTCCAGGGCACCCTCACCACGGCGGCCCAGGCCCGCTTCCTCGGCGCCGTCCGGATCCCCGGCGATCCCGACCCCGATCCGGCGCTCACCGTCGAGCGCCTGCGCCACGCCGACGGGGTCGAGACCGTCACCGTCCGCAACACCGGTAGCCGGCCCGCCCGGCTGCCGCTGGAGATCGCCCTCGGCACGGACCTCGGCGCGGTCGGCGAGATCGCCGCCGGTCATCGGCCGCCGGACCTGCCCGGACAGGTGCAGTCCGCCGGGCTGCGCTGGGCCGGTCCCACCCACAGCGCCGTCGTCAGCGCCAAGCCGTCCCCGCACGCCGTCCTGGCCGGCGCCGGCGTGCTGCGCTGGGACTTGGAGGTGCAGCCCGGCGCCCGTTGGTCGGTCGAGCTGCGCACCGAGTTGGAGAGCACCACCCCCGGCCCCCGGCCGCCGGGTGGCCGGGGCACCGGAGTCCCGCTGCCGTGGGCGGAGCCGGAGATCCGCAGCGACGACCCCCGGGTCGGGCTGCTGGTGCCGCGCGCGCTGGACGCCCTCGGCGGCCTGCTGTTCGCCGACCCGGACCGACCGACCGACCTCTACCCGGCCTCCGGCGCGCCCTGGCGCTTCGGCCTCGCCCCGGCGGACGCGCTCTGGGCGGCCCGGCTGACCCTTCCGCTGGGTACCCGGCTGGCGGCCGGCACCCTGCGGGCGCTGGCCCGCCGTCAGCAGCTCGCGTCCGCGGCCGGCCAGGGCGGTCCCGGGCAGCCCGGCCGCCGCTCCGAGGGGCTGCTGCCCGGGGCGTTGCGGCACGGCGGCCCGGAGCTGCCGCCCACCTGCACGGCCACCGAGGCGACGTTGCTGTTCGTCACGGTGCTGGCCGAGGCCTGGCGTTGGGGCCTGCCCCGGCACGAGGTCGCGGAGCTGCTGCCGGCCGCCGAGCGGGCGCTCGGGGCGCTCCGCGAGGGCCTGGTCGACGGCTTCGTCACCGACCTCAGCCGCCCGGTGGAGGAGCGCGCCGCCCATCCGGTGGCGGCCCGGGCCGAGGTCCAGGCCCAGGCACACCGGGCCGCGCTGCACGGCGCCGAGCTGTTGGAGGCCTTCGGCCGCCCCGGCGCCGAGGAGTGGCGCACCTGGGCGGCAGCGCTGCGCGGGCGCTTCCGCGAGCGGTTCTGGATCGACGACCTCTCCGGTGGCCGTCCGGCGGCGGGCCTCGTCCCGGGAGGCCAGCCGCTACCGGCCGTCTCCTCCTCCTTCGTCCATCTCCTCGACCCGGGGCTCTGTGCCGACGGCGGCCGGCACGAGAGCCTGCTCGACCGCGAACAGACCAGACTGCTCGCCCAGCGGCTGGCCGCACCCGAACTGGACAGCGGCTGGGGTCTGCGCACGCTCAGCGCCAAGTCGCCCCGGTTCAATCCGCTCGGCCACCGCAGCGGGGCAGTGCGCGTCCACGAGACCGCCCTCGCGATCGCCGGGCTGGCCGAGGCCGGCCACGAGAACGAGGCCGGCGCGCTGCTGGAGGGACTGCTCGGCGCGGCCGCCCACTTCGAGGGACGACTGCCCGAGATGTACGCCGGAGAGCAGCGCGTCCCCGGCTGCCCGCCGGTGCCGCACCCGGCCGCCTGCCACCCGGCGGCGGTCTCGGCGGCCGGAGCCGTCCACGCGGTGTTCGCCCTCGCCGGGGTGCGCCCCGATGTGCCGGGCGGGCGGGTGATGGTCCGGCCGGCCAGTACGGCCCCGCTCGGCGAGCTGGAGCTGACCGGGCTGCGGGTCGCGGGTGAGCCGTTCTCGGTACGGGTGAGCCGGATCGGCGTCGCGATGGTGGAGGAGGCTTCCGCGGAGCTCCAACTGGTCGCCCGCTGACCTTCCTGATCCGTGCCGCCGTCGGTCGGGGCCGCCGCCGCCCCGACCGGTGGTCGGGACCGGGTGCGGCCAGGGCACGGTTCGTGCGCGGGCCTGTGCTTATCGTCAGAGAGACGACTATGATCGTCGCCATGTCGCGTTATGACCCGTCGGCCTTCCCCCCGTTCGCTGTCACGGTTGACCTGGTGGTGCTGACGGTGCGGGACCACGCGCTGTGCGCCCTGCTGGTCCGGCGGGGTGAGCCCCCCTTCCAGGGCTACTGGGCCCTGCCCGGCGGCTTCGTCCGCCCGGACGAGGGTCTGGCCGAGGCGGCGTCCCGGGAGCTGGCCGAGGAGACCGGCCTGCGCGCCTACTTCGCTCCCGGCCACGACGCGGCCGGCCCCGGCACGGCCGGCGCGCACCTGGAACAGCTCGCGACCTACGGTCACCCGCAGCGCGACCCCCGGATGCGGGTGGTCAGCGTGGCCTACCTCGTGCTGGCACCGGACCTGCCGACCCCGCGGGCCGGTGGCGACGCCAGCGGCGCCCGCTGGGCGCCGGTCGCCGAACTGCTCGGGCAGAGCCCGGTCGACGGCGTCCCGCTCGCCTTCGACCACGGGCTGATCCTGGCCGACGGGGTCGAGCGCGCCCGTTCCAAGATCGAGTACTCCTCGCTGGCGACGGCCTTCTGTCCCACCGAGTTCACCGTCGGCGAGCTGCGCCGGGTCTACGAGGCGGTGTGGGGCGTGGTGCTCGACCCGAGGAACTTCCACCGCAAGGTCACCGGTACCCCCGGCTTCCTGCTGCCCTCCGGCGGCACGACCACGCGTCAGGGCGGTCGCCCGGCCCAGCTGTTCACGGCCGGCGGGGCCACCGTGCTCAACCCGCCCATGCTGCGCCCGGAGTCCTGAGGCCGCTGCGCCCGGCCGCTGTGCCCGGCGGTTGTGCCCGCCCGCTTCGTCTGGCCGCTGTGCCCGGCCGGCGCTCGTACCGCCGCCCCCGAGCGTCCGCGGCTCCGGGTCCGATCAGTACCCCGTGGCTCCGTCGCAGGATCGGATTGTCCCCTGATCGGGTGAGGTGCGCGGGCAGCGGGCCCGTGCCGCTCCCGTAATGCCCGGAATCGCCGCTCAGGCCCCCTAATGTGCTGGCGCGGGGCCGTGCGGGCACGGTCCCGCGTCGCGCAGACCAGGTCGGCCGAGGGCACGGGAGCAGCCAGCGATGATCCAGATCACCGGACTGACCAAGGTCTACCGCAGGAGCGGGCCGCCGGCCGTGCTCGATCTGACCTTCGATGCCCGCCCAGGTGCGGTGACGGCCCTGTTGGGCCCCGAGGACGCGGGCAAGTCCACCGCGCTGCGGCTGATGCTCGAACTCGAACGCGGCCAGGGTGTCACGCTCTTCGGTGGCCGCACCTACCGGCGGCTCCGGCGCCCGGAGCGTGAGGTCGGCGTGCTGCTGCCCGGCCCCGGAGGAGCCGAGGGGGCGATGGCGGGGCATCCGGGCCGCAAGGCCGTCAGCCATCTCCGCATGCTGGCGGCGGCCGTCGGAGTACCCGCCCGGCGGGCCGACGAACTCCTGGAGCAGACCCGGCTGGCCGCCGTGGCCGGACAGCGGCTGCGCACCTTCTCGCCCGGCATGCACCGGCGGCTGGCCCTGGCGACGGCGCTGCTCGCGGATCCCGGCACCTTGGTGCTCGACGCGCCCACCGAGGGGTTGTCGCCGCGCAACGTGGAGTGGTTCCACTCCTTCCTGCGGTCGTTCGGCGTCGCGGGCGGCACGGTTCTGGTGACCACCCGCACGCCGCAGGAGGCCGCCCGGCTGGCGGACCGTGTGATCACGCTCGACCAGGGCCGCCTGGTGGCCGATCAGCCGGTGGCGGAGTTCTGCCGCACCCGGCTCAGCCCCGAGGTCGCCGTGCGCGGGCCGCAGATGGCCCGGTTGGCCGATCTGCTGTCGGGCCAGGGCGCCGCGGTCCGCCGGGACGGCGGGGCCGGCCTCGCCGTGGCGGGGATCGGCCGCACCGAGATCGGTGAACTCGCCTACCGGCACGGCATCCTGCTGCACGAGCTGGCCGACCGGGTGGTCGAGCAGCCCGCTCCCCGCGTCACCCTGCCCGCGGCTTCGGGGCGTTCGGGGCGGCTCCAGGTCGCGTCGGCGCCGGGCGAACCCCGCCCGGCCGAGCCCCGTGCGGGGACCCGCCGGTCGGCGAGGGCCGCCGGTGTGGCGACCGCCGCGCGGGAGGACGAAGTGCCCGAGGACGAGGTGCCGGAGGAGCACCGGGTGTCCCCGAACACGTCGTCCCGGGTACCCCCACCGAGCGCGGGGACGCCGAGCGCGGGCGCGCCGACCGCCGCCATGCCGAGTGCGGGCGCGCTGCCGGTCCTCGCGCTGCCCTCCTCGTCCGCTGTGGCCGCGGCCGCCGGCAGTGCCGCCGTCGCGGCCGCCACGGCGCTGTCGGCGGTCACGGGCCGCGCCGTCCGGTCCTCGCGCCGGCAGGACCAGCAGCCCCGGCCGGACCGCCGGCCGGACCCGTCCCACCGGCCCGAGCCGGAGAGCGGCGGGGCCACCGGCAGGACCAGCACGACCAACACGACCAGCACCACCGGCATCACCGACGCCGTCGGGGCCGCCGACGGCATCGAGAGCGCCGACACCTCTCCGACCGTCGCCGTGGACCGCCTGTTCCGCGACGGTCTCCGCGGCCTGGCCCGCTCCGGCGGCGATCCGGCTCCCGAGCCGCGGACCCGGCACGAGGACACGGCCGCTGGCGACCTGATGACCGCCGACACCGTCCGGCTCGGACGGCTGGACCCGGCGACGGCCGTCGGCGCGCCACCCACCCACCCGGCCCCGGCGGTCACCCCCGCCACCCCCGCCGCCCCCGACCACCGGAGCGAGTGAACCGTGCGTGTACTGGCCTACGAACTGCGCCGACTGCGCGGCCTCCGCTCCACCTGGCTGCTCCTGGCCGCCGTGCTGCTCTGCGACGCCGCAGTGGCCGCGGTGCTGGCCGCCCAGACGCCCGCCGGGCCGCTGACCGGGTCGGCGGGAGTGCGGCTGCTGACGGCGACCGTGCCGCTGATCCCGCTGCCGTTCGCGGCACTCGGCGCCGGGGTGCTGGGCGCGCTCTCCTACGGTCACGAGGTGCGACACCCCGGGCTGGCGGCCTCGCAGGTGTCGTATCCGCGCCGGGTGCGGCTGCTGCTGGCCAAGCTGCTGGTGATCGGCCCGGTGGGGGGGTTGCTGGCGCTCGCGACCCTGCTGGTCGACACGGTGGCCGTGCACGTCGCGCTCCCGGCCGGGGTCACGGTGGCGGCCTGGTCGGAGCCGGCCGCCCTGTCGGACCGGGTGTCCGAGGCGCTGTCCTCGGCCGGCCTCGCCGGGCTCGCCGACCTGCCCGGGGCGTTCGCCCCGGCGGCGCTCGCGGTCGGCCACGGGGCGCCGGCCGCCCTGCTGGCCTTCGTCCTGCTGGTGGTGGTGGCCGGTTGGACCGGGGTGCTGACGGCCTCGCTGACCCGCAGCGCCGCTGCCGGCGTGCTGCTGCTCTGCGCGCTGCCGCCGCTGCTGGAGTCCGGAGTGGCGCTGCTGCTGCGGCAGACGGGTACGGCCTGGCCGGCCCGCGCGACGGAGTTGCTGCCGTTCCAGTCCGGTGTCGAGTGGGCGTACGGATGGGTGTACGGCGGGGACCGCCGGGTTGCGGAGAGCGGTTCGGTGCTGACCGATCCCGCGCTCCTGGCCGCGGTGACGGCGCCGGCGTTCGTGCTGCTGCTGGTCTCCCTCCTGGTCCAGGCCCGGCGTCGGGCCCTCTGAGCCGTCGGACCGGCCTCCGGCCCCCGCCCGGACCGCCCCGCCCCGGGACGTCGCCGGAGGCCGGTCGAAGGACTCGCCGAAGCGCTGGAGACCGCCGGGAGGGCCCCCGCCCGGCCCGGACCCCCGCTGACGGTTCGACAAGATCGACCAGCAGTGGCCGTAATGTGCGGTTCTTCCTGATAAGAAGTCAATTATCCAGTCACGGTCGATCACCCTTTCGTGTGCTTTTCACGAGAATTCTCAAGCTGCGCCCGCCGATCGCCGACAAAGGACCTGTGAGTACCCTTGCGCACCCCACCATGACCCCCACCCGTTCCGCCGAAGGTGCCATCCCCGGCGCCGGCGAGCTGGACCGCTTCTCGTACGCCGACCGGCCGACCCCGCCGGCGCCCCGCTGGGAGGGCGCCGAGTCGGATCTGGCCCGGGTCGGCCGCAAGACCACCAGCAGCCGCGGTCGAGGCCTGCACGGCCAGCTCGTGCAGCAGCTCGGCCAGATGATCGTCTCGGGCGACCTCGGTGCCGACCGCCCGCTCGTCCCCGAGGAGATCGGCCAGCGTTTCGAGGTCTCCCGCACCGTCGTCCGTGAGTCGCTGCGCGTGCTGGAGGCCAAGGGCCTGGTCAGTGCCCGGCCGAACGTCGGCACCCGGGTCCGCCCGGTCGGCGACTGGAACCTGCTCGACCCGGACATCATCGAGTGGCGTGCCTTCGGCCCGCAGCGCGACGAGCAGCGCCGGGAGCTGTTCGAACTCCGCTGGGCGATCGAGCCGCTCGCCGCCCGGCTCGCCGCCGGCCACGGCCGGGAGGACGTCCAGCAGCGACTGGTCGAGCTGACCGAGATCATGGGCCACGCCTCGGCCCAGGCCGACCTCTCCACGTTCTCGCGGGCCGACGCCGAGCTGCACGCCCTGGTCCTGCAGATGGCGGGGAACCGGATGCTGGAGCACCTCTCCGGGATCGTCTCCTGCGCGCTGCAGGTGTCCGGCGGCCCGGCCACCGCCTGCGAGCGGCCCTCGGAGGCCTCGGTCAGCCTGCACGCCCGGCTGGTGGACGCCCTGGGCACCGGCGACGGCACGGCCGGCGAGGCCGCGGTGCGGGCGCTGCTCACCGTGCACCCGGAGATCGAGCCGTCCGTCCCCGCCCCTCGGGAGCACTGAGTCGCCCACCCGGCGACCGAGCGGCCCCGCGACCCCCTGGCCCTCCGGCCGCACCGCACGGCGCGGTCGGAGGGCTTCGTCGCGCCCACGCCCCCTCGGCGGCCGTCCGCCGCCCGCCGGCCGCCGCGCCCCCGACCCGTCCGTCGCCGTCCCCGTCGCCGCCGCGGCCGCGCCGAGCGCGCCGGTGGGTCCGACGGTGCACCGCCCCGATCCGCCGAATCGCCGCACCCCCGCGGTGGCCGTGCGCGAGAATGGCCTGCCCATGCCAAGAGCTTGGCCGCGAGTGAGGGATGATGGATGCGGGCCCCGAGCCGCGCACGCCGAGTGGTGTGACCCGCGACACGAAGGCCATGCGTAACACTTGACGAGTAGCAGCGATGTGTCCTGAGCGGAAGCAGCTCCGGAATACCCCAACATGTCAGAATGCTGTGTTGGTCTGCGGCGCTGCTGCCGTCCTGCAAACCCAGTCCTCAAGCCCGAGTCGGTCGGAATCGACACCGCGCGTCCGACGCGCGATTTCCTTCCCCGCCCGCTCGGGCGGCCGGTACGGGTTCGAGTCCACTCATCGTCCGAGAGGTTGTTCGTGTCGGCCAGCACATCCCGTTCACTTCCCCCCGAGATCGCCGAGTCCGCGGCTCTGCTGGCGCTCATCGAGCGGGGCAAGGCCCAGGGGCAGATCGCCGGTGACGACGTGCGCCAGGCGTTCGAGGCGGACCAGATCCCGGTCACCAAGTGGAAGAACGTCATGCGCAGCCTCAACCAGGTTCTGATTGAGGAGGGGGTGGACCTTATGGTCAGCGCGGCCGAGCCGGCCGGCGCCAAGCGCAAGAGCGTCGCTGCCAAGAGCCCCACCAAGCGCACTGCCACCAAGGCGGTCACCACCCGGAACCCGGCCGCCCCGGCGGCCCCGACCAAGCCCCCCGTGCGCATCGCGCCCGGTGCCACCATCTCGACCCCGGCGGTCGCGGCCGCCGCGGCCCCGCTCGGCACGGTGTCCGCCGAGATCACCGTCGACGGGACCGGGCTCTCCGCCGAGGCGAAGGCGTCCGCGGCCAAGAAGGCGGCCCCGGCGAAGAAGGCGGCCGCCAAGAAGACCGCCGCGCCGGCCAAGAAGACCGCTGCCAAGAAGACCGCCGCCACCAAGACGGGCAAGGGCGACGAGGAGATCTCCGGCGAGGAGGAGCTGCTCGAGGACGTCGCGCTGCCCGGCGACAAGGCGGGCGAGGAGGCGGAGCCCGAGGAGGAGTCGCAGGGGTTCGTCCTCTCCGACGACGACGAGGACGACGCCCCGGCCCAGCAGGTCGCGGTCGCCGGCGCCACCGCCGACCCGGTCAAGGACTACCTGAAGCAGATCGGCAAGGTCCCGCTGCTCAACGCCGAGCAGGAGGTCGAGCTCGCCAAGCGCATCGAGGCCGGCCTGTTCGCCGAGGACAAGCTCTCGGCCGCCGACAAGCTGGCTCCGAAGCTCAAGCGCGAGCTGGAGATCATCGCCGAGGACGGCCGCCGCGCCAAGAACCACCTGCTGGAGGCCAACCTCCGTCTGGTGGTCTCGCTGGCCAAGCGGTACACCGGCCGCGGCATGCTCTTCCTCGACCTGATCCAGGAGGGCAACCTCGGTCTGATCCGTGCGGTCGAGAAGTTCGACTACACCAAGGGCTACAAGTTCTCCACCTACGCCACGTGGTGGATCCGCCAGGCCATCACCCGCGCGATGGCCGACCAGGCCCGCACCATCCGTATCCCGGTGCACATGGTCGAGGTCATCAACAAGCTGGCCCGCGTCCAGCGCCAGATGCTCCAGGACCTGGGCCGCGAGCCCACCCCGGAGGAGCTGGCCAAGGAACTCGACATGACCCCGGAGAAGGTCATCGAGGTCCAGAAGTACGGTCGCGAGCCCATCTCGCTGCACACCCCGCTGGGTGAGGACGGCGACAGCGAGTTCGGTGACCTGATCGAGGACTCCGAGGCGGTCGTGCCGGCCGACGCGGTCTCCTTCACCCTGCTCCAGGAGCAGCTGCACTCGGTGCTCGACACCCTGTCCGAGCGTGAGGCGGGCGTGGTCTCGATGCGCTTCGGCCTGACGGACGGCCAGCCGAAGACGCTGGACGAGATCGGCAAGGTGTACGGGGTCACCCGTGAGCGCATCCGCCAGATCGAGTCCAAGACCATGTCGAAGCTGCGCCACCCGTCGCGTTCCCAGGTGCTGCGCGACTACCTGGACTGATCCGCCACCGGCGGGACCGTCGCCGGACCACCCGGTCCGGTGAGGTCCGGCGACCCGCCTTCCGAGAGGGCCCGGAGCATCGCGCTCCGGGCCCTCTCGCGTTTGTCCGGTGGGCCGCTCGGAGCCCGGCCCGTCAGCGTCCGGGTGGCCGTTGTCGCTCGTCCGGGTGGCGGTGCGGCGGGAAACGGTCGCGGATCGTAGTCGATCACCTACGCTGTGCCGGTTGCCTGCTGCCGAGCCAACTGGAGACACGGTGCTGCCCAACCCGGATCGCGCGGACCTGCTGACCGGCGCCTCGCCATCGGTACACCCGGTCACCCGGCCGGTGCGCCGCCGCCACCGGGCCGCCGTCCTCGGTCTGCTCGCGGCGCTGCCCGCGAGCCTGGTGGCGTTCGGCCCGGCCGCGCCGGCCCAGGCCCAGCGGCGGATCGTCGGCGGGGTCGCGACGACCACCGCGGAACACCCGTGGATGGTCGCGGTCGCCAGTCGCCAGCAGTTCGGCAACGGCCGCTCGGGGCAGTTCTGCGGTGGCGCGCTGGTCACCCCGACCAAGGTGGTGACGGCCGCGCACTGCTTCTACGACGAGTCCAAGGGCCGACGGGTGGACCGGCCCGGCCTGAAGGTCGTGGTCGGCCGGGACGACCTGCGGGGCTCGGTCGGCCGTGAGGTGCCCGTCCAGGAGGTCTGGATCCACCCGGACTACGCCTTCGCCGCCAATATGAACGATGTGGCGGTGCTCACGCTCAGTGAGTCGCAGGGTGCCCGGCCCGTGATCGACCTGGTCGGCCAGGGGGAGGTCGAGTCGTACCGGGCGGGCAACCGGGCACAGGTCTACGGCTGGGGGGACAGCACCGGCCGGGGTGACTACTCGCCCACGCTCCGTGGTGTCGACGTCTCGATCGTGCCGGACCAGGCCTGCGCGCAGGCCTACCCCGGGGGGTCAGACGGGCACTTCGACGCCCGTGGCATGGTCTGCGCCGGCGAGGAGAAGGGCGGGAAGGACGCCTGCCAGGGGGACAGCGGCGGCCCGCTGGTCGTCGCCGGCCGCCTGGCCGGGCTGGTCTCCTGGGGGACGGGCTGCGCGGAGGCGGCCCACCCGGGTGTCTACACCCGGATCGGTGCGGTCTCCGACGCGGTACGCGCCGTCCTGTAGTCGCCGGGTCACGTTCTGACGTGGCGTCGCCCGCTCCGGCCGACGCCCTGTCGTCGGCCGGAAACAGCAGAGCCGGGTGACCGACCCCCCGAGGGGGAACGGTCACCCGGCTCACCGGTCGCGCGTGGTGCGCGGCCGGACACAGCTCGTGGCCTGCTGCTGCTGTGGCGCCCGGTATCAGCGCTCTTCGTCGGCGGCCGTGGCGTTGGTGGCGGTGCTGAGCCGGCCGCTCTCGTCCTGTATCTCCACGGCGATCTTCTTGAGCTCGGGCTCGAACTTCCGGCCGTGATGGGCGCAGAAGAGCAGCTCTCCGCCGCTGGCGAGTACGACGCGCAGGTAAGCCTGGGCGCCGCAGCGGTCGCAGCGGTCAGCCGCGGTGAGCGGGCTCGCAGGGGTCAGAACAGTAGTCACGTCGCCTCTTCTCTAGCTCGACGAGCTGTCGTACCAGGGTCAACATCCAACCAGGCCGAAAACGTTCCCGCTCGTGGCTTTTCTTCTTTGAGGATTCTGCTGTGTTGATGAGGACGTGCCCCGGGGGCCGGTGGTTCATGCGTACCGAATCCCAGGATCCGCCCGTCGCTCGAACGCCCGATCGGGACGGGGTGCGAGGTCCGCGTAGCATAATCCTCTGCTGGGTTGGAGCATAAGCCCCGTCCTGGGCCCCGGTAGCCTGCATAACGGCAGTTCCGGAGCCTGCCCCCGGCCCCACGATCCGCCAGGACCGCTGGTACCGGGAGGAGATGGCGCTCCGGTACGCGGAAACCGGAGCGGTGCTTGTTCGCGCAGCGCGTACAAGCTGCGCGGGACCCTCCCGTCGTGCTGTGCACTCACCGCAGGGGCGTGCACACGCGGAGGAACTGCTGTCGGTGCGGTGTGCTGCACTGGCGGACGTTCCGGCTGTGCCCGGATGTGACCGATGAGACAGAACTTCACCGAGGAGAGTGCCCGCGTGAGTGCCGAAACGACCGTGCCGTCCGCACTGCTGGCCGGCGACGACGGCTCCAACTACACCGCTCGGCACCTGCTCGTCCTGGAGGGCCTGGAGGCGGTCCGCAAGCGCCCCGGCATGTACATCGGCTCCACCGACAGCCGGGGCCTGATGCACTGCCTCTGGGAGATCATCGACAACTCGGTCGACGAGGCCCTCGGCGGCTACTGCGACCACATCGACGTCGTCCTGCACGAGGACTCCTCGGTCGAGGTGCGCGACAACGGCCGCGGCATCCCGGTGGACGTCGAGCCCAAGACCGGGCTCTCCGGTGTCGAGGTCGTGATGACCAAGCTGCACGCCGGCGGCAAGTTCGGCGGCGGCTCGTACGCGGCCTCCGGCGGCCTGCACGGCGTCGGAGCGTCCGTCGTCAACGCCCTCTCGGCCCGGTTGGACGTGGAGGTCGACCGCGGTGGCCACACCCACGCGATCAGCTTCCGCCGGGGCACCCCCGGCATCTTCACCGAGGGCGGCCCGGATGCCCCGTTCGAGCCCGCCAACGGCCTCAGCAAGGCCCGCAAGGTGCCGAAGACCCGTACCGGCACCCGGATCCGCTACTGGGCCGACCGGCAGATCTTCCTCAAGGACGCCCGGCTCTCGCTGGAGCACCTGCACAACCGGGCCCGGCAGACCGCGTTCCTCGTCCCCGGCCTGACCATCGTCGTCCGTGACGAGCGACTGACCGAGAGTGACCAGGTCGAGGAGTCGACCTTCCGCTTCGACGGCGGCATCGCCGAGTTCTGCGAGTTCCTCGCGCCGGACAAGCCGGTCTGCGACGTGCTGCGGCTGCACGGCGAGGGGACCTTCAAGGAGACCGTCCCCGTCCTGGACGAGGTCGGCCACATGACGCCCACCGAGGTCACCCGCCACCTCGGGGTGGACATCGCGCTTCGCTGGGGCGCCGGGTACGACACCACGGTGCGCTCCTTCGTCAACATCATCGCCACCCCCAAGGGCGGCACCCACATCACCGGGTTCGAGCGCTCGCTCGCCAAGACCGTCAACGAGGCACTGCGCGCCGCCAAGCTGCTGCGCGTCGCCGAGGACGACATCACCAAGGACGACGCCACCGAGGGTCTCACCGCCGTGGTCACCGTCCGGCTCGCGGAGCCGCAGTTCGAGGGCCAGACGAAGGAGGTGCTGGGCACCTCGGCGGCCAACCGGATCGTCGCCGCGGTGGTCGCCAAGGAGCTCAAGGCCTTCCTGACCTCCGCCAAGAAGGACGAGAAGCTGCAGGCCAGGGCGGTGCTGGAGAAGGTCGCCGCCGCCGCCCGGACCAGGGTCGCCGCCCGTCAGCACAAGGAGGCCCAGCGCCGGAAGACCGCGCTGGAGACCAGCTCGCTGCCGGCCAAGCTCGCCGACTGCCGCAGCGACGACGTCGAGCGCAGCGAACTCTTCATCGTCGAGGGGGACTCCGCCCTCGGTACCGCCAAGCTGGCCCGCAACTCGGAGTTCCAGGCCCTGCTGCCGATCCGCGGCAAGATCCTCAATGTGCAGAAGGCGTCCGTGAGCGACATGCTCAAGAACACCGAGTGCGCCGCGATCATCCAGGTGATAGGGGCCGGTTCGGGCCGCACCTTCGACATCGACCAGGCCCGCTACGGCCGGGTCATCTTCATGGCCGACGCCGACGTCGACGGCTCGCACATCCGCTGCCTGCTGCTGACGCTATTTCAGCGGTACATGCGGCCCATGGTCGAGCAGGGTCGGGTCTTCGCCGCCGTCCCGCCGCTGCACCGGACCGAGCTCACCAACCCCAAGCGTGGTCAGGACAAGTACCACTACACCTACTCCGACGCCGAGCTGCGCTCCACCTTGCTGGAGTTCCAGCGCAAGGGCATGCGCTGGAAGGAGCCGGTGCAGCGCTACAAGGGTCTGGGCGAGATGGACGCCGACCAGCTGGCCGAGACCACCATGGACCCGCGCCACCGCACGCTGCGCCGGATCAACCTGGGCGACCTGGAGCAGGCCGAGAGGATCTTCGACCTGCTGATGGGCAACGACGTCGCCCCCCGCAAGGAGTTCATCGTCGACTCGGCGGCCACCCTGGACCGCTCCCGCATCGACGCCTGAGCGGCGCCCCCGGGCACACCCCCGCACAGCCGTGCGACGAGGGCCCTCCACCCATGGGTGGAGGGCCCTCGGGCGTTCGGCTCCATCCGTTCGTCCACCCCGGCTCCGATCAGCCGGGAGCGTCCGATCCGTAGCGTCGGGGAGGTCAGCAACCACCTCCTGGCGGGACGGAGAGTCCGATGAGCACCCTGGTCAACGTCGTCGCGGTCATCGCGGTGATGGCCCTGGTCGTCCGGCGCCAGATGCGCGCCCAGCGGCTGGACACCGATCGCCGCGTCTGGGTGCTGCCGCTGGTCCTCGGCGCGCTCGCGCTGCGCGACCCGCGGCTGATCGACCACGAGCACACCGCGCAGTCGGCCGTCCTGCTCGGCTGCGGACTGGTCGCGGTGCTCGCGATGGGTTCCGTGTGGGGCTGGACCGTCCGGCTCTGGCGGGCCGGGGACGGCGGGCTGTGGGCCAAGGGCACCAGGGCCACGGTGGCCGCCTGGGTCGGGATGATCGTCATCCGGCTCGGCCTCTACGGGGTCGGCGCGGCCCTGCACGTCCACCAGGCGGCCAGTGCGCTGCTGCTCGGCCTGGCGGTGCTGCTGCTGGTCCGCTCGCTCGTGGTGAACTGGAGGGCGCGGACGCTGGAGGCCCCGGGCCAGGTCGCAGGGCTGCGCTGACCCACCACCGCGAGCATGGAGGAGGCACCCGTGGCCGGGTGGTACTGGACCCGCTGGCCGTCCCGCGAGGGGCTGGAGCGCGACGCCGACAGCCGGCCGCGACGGGTCCTGACCGCGCTCGGCCGGGCCGTCCTGCTGGTCACCGTCTGCTGGGGGACGTTCTCCGCCGGCACCTACACCGGCTGGGCGGTGGTGGTCGCGGTGGCCGGGCTGGTCGCGGCCGTCGGCCTGTCCGCCGGGTACCTGCGCGCCGCCCGGGAGCAGCGGCCGGCGCTGTCGTTCGGGCTGGCCGCCGGCCTGCTCGGGGTGGCCTGGCTGGCCAACCGGGGCCAGGCCTTCCTGCTCGCCGACGTCCTCTGGTGCGGCCTGGCGGTGACCGCCCTGATCCGGCTGCCGCCCGCGCCGGCGCTGCTCACCGCGGCGGCCGCCCTCGGTTCGTACGCCGCGGCCAGCTGGGCGAGTTGGCTGAGCGTCGTCGCCACGGTCGGCGGCCTCGCGCTGCTCGGCTACCTGCTGCGGCTGGACACCGAGGCACGCGGCACCGCCCGGCGGCTGCTGGCCCAGGAGCGGGCCGCGCGGGCCGCCGAGGCGGAGAGCGCCGCGCTCGCCGAGCGGGCCAGGATCGCCCGGGAGATCCACGACGTGCTGGCCCACAGCCTCTCCGCGCAGCTCGTCCACCTGGAGGCGGCCCGGCTGATGCTGGACGCGGGCACCGACCGGGAGCGGGTCCGCGAACGGGTGGTGGCCGCACGGCGGATGGCGCAGGACGGCCTGGCCGACACCCGGCAGGCGCTCTCCGCGCTGCGCGGCGAGTTCACCCCGGTCGGCGAGTTCCTGGTGGAGCTGACCGGGCGTGAGCGGGCGGCGCTCTCCGTCACCGGGACGCCGCGCCCGCTCCCCGCCGAGGCGGGGCTCGCGGTGCGGCGCACCGCGCAGGAAGCGCTGACCAACGTGCGCAAACACGCCCCCGGCGCACGCTGCGCGCTCGAACTGCGCTACCTGCCCGAGGCGGTGGAGCTGGAGGTGCGCAACGGCCGGCCGGGGCGCGGCGAGCCGGCGGGCGGGCTGACGGACAGCGGCAGCGGGTACGGTCTGCTGGGGATGCGCGAACGCGCGGAACTGCTCGGCGGCACCCTGCTGGCGGGCCCGGACGAGGGAGGGTGGCGCGTGCTGCTGCGGGTACCGGCGTGAACGGGACGGACCCGACCAGGGTGCTGGTGTCGGACGACCAGACCGTGGTGCGCGAGGGCATCGTGATGCTGCTCGGCCTGCTGCCGGGCATCGAGGTGGTCGCCGCCGCCGCCGACGGCGAGGAGGCCGTCGCGCTGGTCGAGCGGCACCGCCCGGACGTGGTCCTGATGGACCTGCGGATGCCGCGCTGCGACGGCGTCGAGGCGACTCGCCGGATCCGGGCCGCGCACCCGGAGACGGAGGTGGTGGTGCTCACCACCTACGCCGACGACGACTCGCTCTTCCCCGCGCTGCAGGCCGGGGCGCGCGGTTACCTCACCAAGGACGCGGGCGGCGAGGAGATCGCCCGGGCCATCGCGGACGTCCGCTCGGGTGCGGCCGGGCTCTCCCCGCAGGTGCAGTCGCGCCTGCTGGAGCGGCTGGCGGACGGTGCGGCGCGGGCCGCCGCGCCGAGTGCGGCGCAGGCCGGGACGGGCCGGCCGGGGGAGCTGCCGGACGGGCTGACCGCCCGCGAGGCCGAGGTGCTGGCCCTGATCGCGGAGGGTCTCTCCAACACCGAGATCGCCCGGCGGCTGTTCGTCAGCCCGGCCACCGTGAAGACGCACATCAACAATCTGTTCGCCAAGACGGCGGTGCGCGACCGGGCCCAGGCGGTCGCGTACGCCTTCCGCCACGGGATCACCGGTACGCAGCAGTAGTCGGATGAGCGCCTGTCGGATCATCGATCACCTCATCGAGTGAACGTATCTGCAATGGGAGTTTGCGGGCTCCGCGGGCCCCCATCATGGGTTCGGTCAGAGCCCCGCCGGTCCAGGAGCAGCAGTGCCACAGCAGCAGACGAGCAGTCCCGGGCAGGGGCAGCGATTCGACTGGTGGGCCGCTCCCGCCGCGGCCCCCCAACCCGGTCGGCCCGCGCCGTCGGCGCCCCAGGGGCCGCCGAGCCCGCCGCCCGCCCGGGGGGAGACCGCGGCACCCGCCCGGCCGCTCCCGCCGGTACCCGCGCCGCCGGTCGAGGCCCCGCCGGCCGTCGACACCAGCAGCGAGGTGTACCGCGCCGTCCAGGCCAGCCAGGCGTTCCAGGAGATCAAGCGCGGCTACCGGGCCTTCGTCCTCCCGGTCAGCGGGGCGTTCCTCGGCTGGTACCTGCTCTACGTCGCGGCCCAGGCCGCCGCGCCAGGGGTGATGCGCAGCCAGGTCGCCGGCCCGGTCAACGTGGCCTGGCTGCTGGGCCTGCTGCAGTTCGCCTCGACCTTCGTGCTCACCTGGCTCTACGCCCGCAACGCCCGCACCAAGCGGGACCGGGCCGCGCTGGAGCTCCGCTGGGACACCCAGGACCAGCTGCGATGAGGACCGCCACCCCGCCCCCCGTCGCCCCGGCCGGAGACCACCACGACCTGGCCGTCGTGCTGTTCGCCGTCATCGTCCTGGTCACCCTGGGCATCACCCTCTGGGTGGGCCGCCGGGGCAGCGCCGCCGAGGACTTCTACGCCGGCGGCCGTGACTTCACCCCGCTGCAGAACGGCTTCGCCCTCTCCGGCGACTACCTCTCCGCCGCGTCGTTCCTCGGCGTCGCCGGGCTGATCGCGCTGTACGGCTACGACGGCGTGCTCTACAGCATCGGCTTCCTGGTCGCCTGGCTGGTGGTGCTGATGCTCGTCGCCGAACTGGTCCGCAACGCCGGCCGGTACACCCTCGCCGACGTGCTGGCCCTGCGGCTGCGGCGGCGCAAGGTCCGGGCGGCCGCCGGCGGCGCCAGTGTCGTCGTCACCCTGCTCTACCTGGTCGCCCAGATGGTCGGCGCGGGCAGCCTGGTCGCCCTGCTGCTCGGCACCAGCAGCAGTGAGGCCCGGACCTGGACCATCGTGGCGGTGGGCGGTCTGATGATCGTCTACGTCACGGTCGGCGGGATGCGGGCCACCACCTGGATCCAGATCGTCAAGGCCTTCCTGCTGATCGCGGGCTCGGTGCTGCTCACCGTGCTGCTGATGGTCCGCTTCCACGGGGACGTCGCCGAACTGATGCGGCAGGCCGCCCAGCACAGTGGCGCCGGGCAGCGGTACCTGGAGCCGGGGCTCAAGTACGGGGCGAGCTTCACCAGCCGGCTGGACTTCTTCAGCCTCGGCCTCGCACTGGTGCTGGGGACGGCGGGCCTGCCGCACATCCTCTCCCGCTTCTACACCGTGCCCACCGCGCGGGCCGCCCGGCGCTCCACGATGTGGGCGATCGGGCTGGTCGGCAGCTTCTACCTGATGGCCATCGCGCTCGGCCTGGGCGCCACCGCGCTGGTCGGCTCGGCCGAGGTCCGGCACGCCAACTCGGCGGGCAACACGGCCGTCCCGCTGCTCGCCCTCGTGCTCGGCGGCGGCAACGGCAGCACCGGCGGGGTGGTGCTGTTCGCACTGATCTCGGCGATCGCCTTCGCCACCATCCTCGCCGTGGTCGCCGGGCTGACGCTCGCCTCCTCGGCGGCCTTCGCCCACGACATCTGGGCGGGCGCCTGGCGGGGCCGCCCGCGTCGGCGGCGAGGTGGTGTCCCGGCCTCCCGGCGGGCCCGCAGGGAGGCCTCCGAGCAGGAGGAGGTCGGCGTCGCCCGGATCGCGGCGGTGGGGATCGGCGCGATCGCGATCGCGCTCAGCCTCTTCGCCCAGCAACTGAACGTCGCCTTCCTGGTCGGCCTGGCCTTCGCGGTGGCCGCCTCGGCCAACCTGCCGGTGCTGCTGTACACGCTGTTCTGGCGCCGGTTCACCCCCCAGGGCGCGGTCTGGTCGGTGTACGGCGGGCTGATCCCGGCGATCGTGCTGGTGACCTTCTCGCCGGTGGTCTCCGGCAGCAAGGTGGCGCTCTTCCCGGGGGTGGACTTCCACTGGTTCCCGCTGGAGAACCCGGGCATCATCTCCATCCCGCTGGGCTTCCTGGCCGGCTGGATCGGCACCCTCCTCTCGCCCGAACCGGCCGATCCGGACCGCTACGCCGAGCTGGAGGTCCGCTCCCTCACCGGCGCCGGCGCGGCCTGAGCCGCGGCCCGCGCGCCCACGGAGCCCCGACGGGCCTGGGAACCGTCGGGGCTCCGTGCTGCCCGCCGGGGACGGTCCTCGGCGCCCGCCACGGACCCGCCCCGGACCCCCGCCCGGGTGCGGGGCTCCGTCAGGCCCGGACGGCCAGGACGTAGCGGTGCTCCGGCCGCCCGGTGTCGCCGTAGCGCAGGGTGAGCCGCAGCCGGCTGTCCCGCTCCAACTGCTTGAGGTAGCGCTGCGCGGTCGAGCGGCTCAGACCGGTGGCGTCCGCGACCTCCTGGGCGGAGAGCGGCCGCCCCGCGCGCCGGAGCACCCCGAGCACCAGGTCGGTGGTGGGCGCCGAGTGGCCCTTCGGCAGGGCGACCGCCGGGGCCGCCGTGCTGCGCAGGGTGGCGAAGAGCCGGTCCACCTCGTCCTGGCCGGCCTCGCGGGCGGCCGGTCCGGCCAGCGCGTGCCGCAGCTGCGCGTACGCGACCAGCTTCTCCCGCAGCCCGGCGAAGGTGAACGGCTTGACCAGGTACTGCAGCGCGCCGTGCTGCATCGCGGCGTGCACCGTGGAGACGTCCCGGGCGGCCGTCACCATCATCACGTCGCAGGCCACCTGCCGTTCGCGCAGGCGCCGCACCAGGGCGAGACCGGTCTCGTCCGGCAGGTGGTGGTCGAGCAGCAGGAGGTCCACCGGGCGGCGCTCCAACGCGGCCAGCGCCTCGCCGGCCGAGTGCGCGGTGCCGGTGACCCGGAAGCCGGGCACCTTGGCCACGTAGGCGGCGTGCACGTCGGCGACCCGGAAGTCGTCGTCCACCACGAGTACGTCGATCATCAGGCCTCCACGAGCGGTGCGACGGGCGGTGCGGCGGTCGCCGACCCGGCGGTGGGCGAAGCGGGAGGGTCGCCGTGCAGGGCCTCGGGCAGTCCGACGGTGAACCGGGCACCGCCGAGCGGCCCGGCGTCGAGCACGATCCGGCCGCCGGTCCGTTCGACCAGCCGCCGCACCATCGCCAGCCCCAGCCCGCGCGGCCGGTGCGCGGGCGCGTCCTTGCTGGTCCAGCCCTCCTCGAAGACCCGCTCGCGCAGGCTCGCCGGTATGCCCGGACCGCTGTCCGCGACCTCGACCAGCAGGGTGGAGCCGGCCGCCACCAGGGTCACCACGACCTGACCGCCGCCGCCCGGTGCCAGCGCGTCCACGGCGTTGTCGATCAGGTTGCCGAGCACGGTGACCAGGGTCCGGGCGTCCACCACCGCGTCCGGCAGATGTGCCGCGGGGGCGACCGTCAGCCGGACCCCGCGCTCGCCCGCCACCGCCGCCTTGCCGGCCAGCAGCGCCGCGACGTGCGGATCCTGCACCTGCTCGGCGATCCGGGCGGCGACCGCCGCGTGCGAACCCGACTGCTCGGAGATGAACTCCACCGCCTGTGCGTGGCGGCCGAGCTCCAGCAGCCCGAGCACCGTGTGCATCCGGTTGGCGTGCTCGTGGTCCTGGGCCCGCAGCGCCTCGGTGAGGCTGCGGGTGGTGTCGAGCTCCCGGACCAGGGACTCCAGCTCGGTGCGGTCGCGCAGGGTCACCACCGCGCCGCCCTCGGCCGTCGCCATCCGGTTCACCACCAGCACCCGGTCGTCCCGGACGGCCGGAAGGTCGGTCCCGGAGATCCGCCCGGCCAGCACGTCGGCCAGCCGGCCCGGCGGCAGCACCTCGTCGATCGCCCGGCCGGGGCAGTCCTCGGGCAGGCCGAGCAGCCGCGTCGCCTCGTCGTTGGCCAGCCGGATCCGCCCCCGCCGGTCCAGGGCCACCATGCCCTCGCGGATCCCGTGCAGCATCGCCTCCCGCTCCACCAGCAGTGCCGCGATGTCGGCCAGCGCGATGTTGTGGGTGCGCCGCTTCAGCCGCCGGGCCAGCGCCAGCGTGGCGCCGGTGCCGGCGGCCAGGCCGGCGCCGGCGCAGAGCAGGATGCCGGTGAGCATCTTCAGCAGCCGCCGCCGGATCGAGTCGTCGCTGATGCCGACCGAGACCTCGCCGACGATGCGCCCGCCCGCGACCCGCAGCGGCACCTTGCCGCGCGCGGTGCGCCCCAGGGTGCCCTCCTGGATGGCGGTGACGCTGCGCCCGCTGAGGGCGGGCTCGGGGTCGGTGGAGACCCGCTGACCGATCCGGCCCGGGTCGGTGTGCGAGAGCCGGATGCCGTCCAGGTCGGTGACCACGACGAAGCTGGCACCGGTGGCGGTGCGGATCTGCTCGGCGTTGCGCTGCGCGGTGGCGGTGTCGCGGGCCTCGGCGGCCCGGGCGATCACCTCGTCGCTGGCGGTGGCCTGGGCGATCGACAGCGCGCGCTGCATCGCGTCGTGGTCCAGCTCGGAGCTGACCGGGGCCAGGAACAGGCCGGCGGTGACGACGGTGACGCCGACGGTCACCACGGTCTGGCTCAGCAGCAGCTGGGCGAAGACCCGGCGGGGCCAGCGGGGGTGCTTCATCCGGGCCTCCTCTCGGGGGCGGGGCGGACCGGGGTGGACCGGGGTGGACCTGGTGGAACCGGGCGGGGACGGGGCAGTGGTCGGCACACCCTATGTTTCCGAGGTGTTTCTGTCAGCCGTGCCCCCGCTGTTGTAGCGGAAGCAAAAGGAGCAGAACACCCCTCAAGGCGGAGAACCCGCAGTTCGCCGAGAAGCCTCCCGCCGCCGCCCCCGCCGCTCCTAGCCTCCCGGGGCAAGCACAGACGAAACCCGGGAGGTCTCATGAGCACAACCCCGGCGACCGGGCCGGCGCCGGCCCCGGCGATCGAGTTGACCGGCGCCACCAAGCGGTTCCGCACGCCGTCCGGCGCCCTGCACACCGCCGTTCGCGATCTCGACCTGACCGTCGCGCAGGGCGAGTTCGTCGCCGTGGTCGGCCCCACCGGCTGCGGCAAGTCCACCACGCTGACCCTGGTCAGCGGCCTGGAGGAGCCCACCGAGGGCGAGGTCCGGGTGTACGGCGAGCCGGTCGACGGGATCGACCCGAAGGTCGGCTTCGTGTTCCAGCAGGACGCCGTCTTCCCCTGGCGCACCGTGCTGTCGAACGTCACGGCCGGCCCGCGCTTCCGCGGTGTCCCGGCCGCCGAGGCCCGGGAACGGGCCCGCGACTGGCTGGCCCGGGTGGGCCTGGACGCCTTCGAGGACCGCTACCCGCACCAGCTCTCCGGCGGGATGCGCAAGCGCGTCGCGCTCGCCCAGACCTTCGTCAACGACCCCGGCATCCTGCTGATGGACGAGCCGTTCTCGGCGCTGGACGTGCAGACCCGCGCCCTGATGTCCGACCAGTTGCTGGAGCTGTGGGCCGGCACCGGCTCGTCCGTCGTCTTCGTGACCCACGACCTGGACGAGGCGATCGCGCTGGCCGACCGGGTCGTGGTGATGACGGCCGGCCCGGCCACCGTCAAGGAGATCTTCACCGTCGACCTGCCCCGCCCGCGCACCGTGGAGGCCGTCCGACTGGAGCCGAGGTTCGTCGAGTTGTACCGCGAGATCTGGGCTTCGCTCGGCGAAGAGGTGCGCATCACCCGGGAGAGAGGAGCGGGTCGTGCCGCTTGAGACCGTGCCGGCCGTCGCCGGAAAGCCCCCGGTGGTCACCGCCACCAGGACCGAAGCCCGTGAACGGGCCGCCCGCCAGCGCAGGTTGGGCATCCTCGGGGCCCGGATCGCGGTGCTCCTGGCCTTCCTCGGGCTCTGGGAGCTGTGCGCCCGGACGAACGTCGTCGACCCGTTCAACTTCTCCCAGCCGTCGAGGATCTGGGCGCAGATCTGGCAGTGGATCACCCACGGCACCGCTCAGGGCTCACTGGGCGAGCAGATCGGCTACACCCTCTACGAGGCCCTGACCGGCTGGGTGATCGGTGTCACCGGCGGTGTGCTGCTGGGCATCGCGCTCGGCCGGATCCGCTTCCTGGCCGACGTGTTCGGGCCCTACATCAAGGTGCTGAACGCGATCCCGCGGATCGTGCTGGCCCCGATCTTCCTGATCTGGTTCGGCCTCGGCCCGGCCTCCAAGGTGGCCTCGGCGGTGGTGCTGGTGTTCTTCCCGGTCTTCTTCAACGCCTTCCAGGGCGCCCGCGAGGTCGACCGCAACCTGGTGGCCAATGCCCGCATCCTGGGTGCCAACAACCGCAAGGTCACCCTGCAGGTGGTCATCCCGGCCGCCACTACCTGGATCTTCACCAGCCTCCACGTCAGCTTCGGGTTCGCGCTGATCGGCGCCATCGTCGGCGAGTACATCGGCGCGACCAAGGGCCTCGGACTGCTGGTCGCCGCCGCCCAGGGCACCTTCAACGCGGCCGGCGTGTACGCCGCGATGACCATCCTCGCCGTCGTCGCGCTGTTCACCGAGGGGCTGCTGACCTTCGCGGAGAAGAAGCTGTTCCGCTGGAAGCCCGCCGACTCCGGCGACGGCCGCTGACCCCCACCCCGTTCCGTAGCAGAGAGCTCGTTCCGTAGCAGAGAGGCACCCCCACCCATGCGCTCGAACCCGACCGGCAGAGTCGCCGCCGCCCTCGCCACCGTCCTGCTGTTCCCGCTCGCCGCCTGTGCCAACGACGCCGCCTCGGTGTCCCACAGCGGGGCCGCCCCGGCCGGGCAGAAGGTCGACGGGCCCAAGGTCAAGATCATGGTCGGCGGCCTGGACAAGGTCATCTACCTGCCCGCCATGCTCACCCAGCGCCTCGGCTTCTTCGCCGACGCCGGCGTCAACGTCGAGCTGATGAGCGAGCCGGCCGGCGTCAACGCCACCACCGCGCTGCTCGCCGGGGACGTCCAGGGCGCGGTCGGCTTCTACGACCACACCATCGACCTCCAGGCCAAGGGCAAGAACGTCGAGTCGGTGGTGCAGTTCTCGCAGGCACCGGGGGAGGTCGAGATCGTCTCCACTAAGCAGGCCGACGCCACCACCTCCGGTGCCGACTTCAAGGGCAAGAAGCTCGGTGTCACCAGCATCGGCTCCTCCACCGACTTCCTCACCAAGTACCTCGCCGTCAAGAACGGCACCGCGGTGAGCGAGTTCAGCCCGATCGCGGTCGGCGCCGGCCAGACCTTCATCGCCGCGCTCCAGCAGGGCAGCATCGACGCCGGGATGACCACGGACCCGACCGTGGCCAACATCCTCGACAAGGGGCTCGGCAAGATCCTCTACGACATGCGCACCCCCGAGGGCTCGCGTGCCGCACTCGGCGGGCTCTACCCCTCGTCCTCGCTCTACATGAACTCCGACTGGGTGGAGAAGAACAAGGACACCACCCAGAAACTCGCCAACGCCTTCGTCAAGACGCTGAAGTGGATGGCCGGTCACAGTCCCGAGGAGATCGCGGCGAAGATGCCCGCCGACTACGCGCAGGGCGGCGCCGAGCAGTACGCGGCCGCGATCAAGGCGACCCTGCCGATGTTCACCACGGACGGCGTGATGCCCGCCGACGGGCCGAAGACCGTCCTCGCGGTGCTCGCCGCCTTCCACCCGGACGTCAAGGGCAAGGAGGGCTCCATCGACCTCGCCCGGACCTACACCACGGAGTTCGTCGACAAGGTCACCACCGGCTGACCCCCCCCTCCGGTGGTCCCGTGCCCGGTCGGGCCGGGCCCCCGCCGGGGCTCCCCACCCGCACGAACCGACCCCTCGCCGACGGTCCCGCGCCCACCCCCACGGGCGCGGGGCCGTCACAGTTCCCGGACCGACAGCTCCCGGAGCGCCGCCACGTCCATCCGCGACGGCGTGCCCGCCGCCTTGCCGCAGCTCTCCGGGCGGGCCGGCTCGCTCGCGCCCTCGACGACGTCCACCTCCCAGGCCCGGCCGTCCCGGTGCCTTACGGTCACCAGCCAGCGCCCCGGTCCGGCCGCGCGCTGGGTCAGGGTCAGCGCGTCCACCTCGGTCTCGCCGGTGGCCACCCGCACCGCGTGGTCGGCCGCCTGGCCGGGGCGCTCCCACCCCGAGCAGCCCCGTGACCACTCCGGCACCACGTGCCCGGCCGCCGTCGCCGCCAGCACCTCCTTGGCGCTCTCCGCCGTCAGCCGCCCGTACGCGAAGCCGTACGGCAGCACCAGCATGGTGGGGGAGAAGCGGTGCCCACCCAGGTGCGTCACCTCCCACACCTCGCTGTGCCCGGCCGCGGCCAGCTGGGCCGCCAGCGGCCGGCCGAGCAGCGCGCAGCAGCGGTCCCGCCGGCCGTTGGTGCACACCAGGGCCACCGGCCCGCCGACGTGCTCCACGCCGAACCCGCCGTGCTCGCCCGCCCCGAGCGCCGCGAAGTCCAGCCCGAGCAGCTCCGCCGGATCCGCGACGTCCGCCCGGCGTACCCAGCAGCGGCCCGGCACGGTGTGCGCGACGAACACCTCGTGCCGCGCCGTCGGCAGGCAGTCGGCGTGCCGGCCCGGCCGTCGGATCAGCGCCACCCGCACGCCCGTCCCGGCGGCGGCCGCCTCCAGCGCCCGCCCCACGGCGGCGTCCAGGTGGCTCTCCGCGAGCGCCTTCGCGCCCCACGGGCCGGTCTGCTCGACCAGCAGCCAGGTGGTGGCGGTGGCCGCCGTGGCGGCCAGCGGCTCCGACAGTTCACGCGACAGCGTCGCACAGGTGCTCACGCAGGCAAGGCTACCCTTGGCCCCTTCCGCGACCGGGGTCTTGGCACCCGCTTGGCCCCCTGGTTCGGCCGCACGGGACCGGCTGCGCCGCCGCCGCGATCACCGGGGCGTCCGGCCGCGCCGCCGCCGTGACCATCAGCCCCGACGCGAAGGAGGGACACCGGACGCCGGTACCCCTCCCTCGACCCGAGGCCGCCGGCCGTTACACCGGCCCGGCCACCACACCGATCGGCGCCGTCACCGGCGTGCCCGAACCGTCCCGGCGCGGGTCACGCTCCGGCAGGTCCACCGGGGCCCCCTTCGTGGTGGCGGCACGGGCGGGCGCGGCGCCCGCCCAGGCGAAGGACAGCGCCTCCTCACCGCGCAGGAACCGCTGACAGCGGACGCCGCCGGTGGCCCGGCCCTTGCGCGGGTACTGCTCGAACGGGGTGACCTTCCAGGAGGTCTGCTCCTCACCGGTCAGCGTGCCCGAGGCACCGGCCACCGAGACCACCACCGCGTCCACGCCCGGATCCACGGCGGTGAAGGAGAGCACCCGGGCACCGTCCGACAGCTTGATCCCCGCCATGCCGCCGGCCGGGCGGCCCTGCGGACGGACCTGGCCCGCCGGGTAGCGCAGCAGCTGGGCGTCGGAGGCGATGAAGACCAAGTCCTCCTCGCCGGTGCGCAGTTCGACCGCGCCGACCAGCTCGTCACCCTCCTTGAGGGCGATCACCTCGAACTCGTCCTTGTTCGCCGGCCACTCCGGCACCACCCGCTTCACCACACCCTGCACCGTGCCCAGCGCCAGGCCCGGCGAGGACTCGTCCAGCGTGGTCAACGCCAGTGCCCGCTCGCCCGTCTCCAGCCGCAGGAACTCGCCGACCGCGGCGCCGCCCGCCAGCGTCGGCGACGGCGTCGGCGGCAGCGCCGGCAGATCGATCACCGGCAGCCGCAGCACCCGGCCGGCCGACGTCACCACACCGATGTCCGCGCGTGCCGTCGCCGGCACCGCCGAGACGATCACGTCGTGCTTGGCCCGCTTCTCCGACACCTCGAACGGCTCGCCGTCCGCCGTCCGCGCCAGCAGCCCCGTCGAGGAGAGCAGCACCCGGCACGGGTCGTCCGCCACCTCCAACGGAACGGACAACGCCGCCGACGGGGCCGCGCCCGCCTCCAGCAGCACCGTCCGCCGCTCGGTGCCGAACTGCTTCGACACCGCGCCCAGTTCGCCCGACACCACGCTGCGCAGCCGGGAGTCCGACTCCAGGATCTCGGTCAGCTCCGCGATCTCGGAGGCGAGCTTCGCCTGCTCCTCCTCCAACTCCACCCGGTCGAACCGGGTGAGCCGGCGCAGCGGCGTGTCCAGGATGTAGGCGGTCTGCGTCTCGGAGAGCGAGAAGTGCTCCATCAGGCGCTCCTTCGCCCGCGCCGCGTTGTCGCTCGATCGGATGATCGCGATGACCTCGTCGATGTCGACCAGCGCCACCAGCAGGCCCTCGACCAGGTGCAGCCGCTCCTGGCGCTTGCGCCGGCGGAACTCGCTGCGCCGGCGGACCACCTCGAAGCGGTGGTCGACGTAGACCTCCAGCAGTTCCTTCAGACCCAGCGTCAGCGGCTGGCCGTCCACCAGGGCCACGTTGTTGATGCCGAAGGTCTCCTCCATCGGCGTCAACTTGTAGAGCTGCTCCAGCAGCGCCTCCGGCACGAAGCCGTTCTTCACCTCGATCACCAGCCGCAGCCCGTGCTCGCGGTCGGTGAGGTCCTTGACGTCCGCGATGCCCTGCAGCTTCTTCGCGTTGACCAGGTCCTTGATCTTCGAGATGACCTTCTCCGGGCCGACGTTGTACGGCAGCTCGGTGACCACGATGCCCTTGCGGCGGGCCGTCACGCTCTCGATCGTCGTCGTCGCCCGGATCTTGAAGGTGCCGCGGCCCGACTCGTACGCGTCCCGGATGCCCGAGAGGCCCACGATCCGGCCGCCCGTCGGCAGATCCGGACCGGGCACGAACCGCATCAGCGTGTCCAGGTCCGCGTTCGGGTGCTTGATCAGGTGACGGGCCGCCGCCACCACCTCGGACAGGTTGTGCGGGGGCATGTTGGTCGCCATGCCGACCGCGATCCCCGTCGCGCCGTTCACCAGCAGGTTCGGGAACGCGGCCGGCAGCGCCAGCGGCTCCTGCTCGCTGCCGTCGTAGTTCGGCCCGAAGTCGACCGTGTCCTCGTGGATCGACTCGACCATCGCCATCGACGCCGCCGTCAACCGCGACTCGGTGTAGCGCATCGCGGCCGGCGGGTCGTCGTTGCCCAGCGAACCGAAGTTCCCGTGCCCGTCGATCAGCGGCAGCCGCATCGAGAACGGCTGCGCCATCCGGACGACCGAGTCGTAGATCGACGCGTCACCGTGCGGGTGCAGCCGGCCCATCACCTCGCCCACCACGCGGGCGCACTTCACGTGCGCGCGGTCCGGCCGCAGGCCCATCTCATTGGCCTGGTAGAGGATCCGCCGGTGCACCGGCTTCAGACCGTCCCGCGCGTCGGGCAGCGCACGCGAGTAGATCACCGAGTAGGCGTACTCCAGGAAGGAGCCCTGCATCTCGTCCACGACGTCGACGTCGAGGATCCGCTCCTCGAAATCTCCGGGCGGCGGGGTCTGCGAACTGCGGCGGGCCATCGCGGCGGGGCTCCCTTACGTCTCGCTTGCGTCTCGTCTGCGTCAGTCGTCGTCTGCGTCTGCCGTCGTGTGCTGTCCTCGTCGGCTGTCGTCAACAGGGCTCAGCGCCCCCATTGTGGACCCTCGCGCCGACACTCCGAGCCAGCGCCCCTCTTCCGCCCCTGGCGAACGCCCGGTCAGCGCGGACACATCCGAGCCCTCCCCGCGTTGCACCACAATGGGGGACGCCACATGAACCCCCGACATCGACGACGGGAAGGACCCGAGCGCATGGCCAACCCGGCCCCCGCATCCGCCTCCACCGGAGGAACTGGCGCTGCCATCGCCATCACCGAGCACCGCCTGGCCAACGGCCTGCGCGTCGTCCTCTCCGAGGACCACCTCACCCCGGTCGCCGCCGTCTGCCTCTGGTACGACGTGGGCTCCCGCCACGAGGTGAAGGGCCGCACCGGTCTGGCCCACCTGTTCGAGCACCTCATGTTCCAGGGCTCGGCCAACGTCTCGAACAACGGCCACTTCGAGCTCGTCCAGGGTGCCGGCGGCTCGCTCAACGGCACCACCAGCTTCGAGCGCACCAACTACTTCGAGACCATGCCCGCCCACCAGCTGGAGCTCGCCCTCTGGCTGGAGGCCGACCGGATGGGCTCGCTGCTCGCCGCCCTGGACGAGACGTCCATGGAGAACCAGCGCGACGTCGTCAAGAACGAGCGCCGCCAGCGCTACGACAACGTCCCCTACGGCACCGCCTTCGAGAAGCTCACCGCGCTCTCCTTCCCCGACGGCCACCCGTACCACCACACCCCGATCGGCTCCATGGCCGACCTCGACGCCGCCACCCTGGCGGACGCCCGGGCGTTCTTCAGCACCTACTACGCGCCGAACAACGCCGTGCTCTCCGTGGTCGGCGACATCGACCCCGAGCAGACCATCGCCTGGGTCGAGAAGTACTTCGGCTCCATCCCCGGCCACGACGGCAAGCAGCCCCCGCGCGACGGCACCCTGCCCGACACCTTCGGCCGGGAGGTCCGCGAGCACATCCGCGAGGACGTCCCGTCCCGCGCCCTGATGGCCGCCTACCGCCTCCCGCACGACGGCACCCGCGAGGCCGACGCCGCCGACCTGGCCCTCACCATCCTCGGCAGCGGCGAGTCCAGCCGCCTCTACAACCGCCTCGTCCGCCGCGACCGCACCGCCGTCGCCGCCGGCTTCGGCCTGCTCCGCCTCTCCGGCGCCCCCAGCCTCGGCTGGCTCGACGTCAAGACCTCCGGCGACGCCACCATCGAGCAGATCGACGCCGCCGTCGACGAGGAGCTCGCCCGGTTCGCCGCCGAGGGTCCCACCGCCGCCGAACTGGAGCGCGCCCAGGCCCAGATCGAGCGCGAGTGGCTCGACCGGCTCACCACCGTCTCCGGCCGCGCCGACGAACTCTGCCGCTACGCCGTCCTGTTCGGGGACCCGAAGCTGCTGGGCAGCGCGCTGTCCAAGGTGCTCGACGTCACCGCCGAGGAGGTGCAGGCCGTCGCCCAGGCCCGACTGCACCCGCGGAACCGGGCCGTCCTGGTCTACGAGCCCACCACCGCCGACGACACCGATGCCGACGAGACCGCCACCGACGCCACCGAAGAGGAGGGCGCTGCCGCATGAGCACCGACTACGTCCCCGCCATGACGTTCCACCCCCAGCCCGAGCCCGGCACCGCCACCCCGTGGGCGTTCCCCGCCCCCGAGCGCGCCGCCCTCGGCAACGGCATCACCGTCCTGCACTGCCACCGCCCCGGCCAGCAGCTCGTCGCCGTCGAGGTCCAGCTCGACGTGCCGCTCGCCGCCGAGCCCGAGGGCCTGGACGGCATCGCCAACATCCTCGCCCGCGCGTTCAACGAGGGCACCGACACCCTCACCGCCGAGGAGTTCGCCGCCGAGCTGGAGCGCGCCGGCGCCACCCTCGACGCGCACGCCGACCACCCCGGCCTCCGGGTCTCCCTGGAGGTGCCCGCCTCCCGGCTCCCGCGCGGCCTCGCCCTGCTCGCCGACGCGCTGCGCGCGCCCGCGCTGCCCGAGGACGAGATCGAGCGCCTGGTCGCCAACCGGCTCGACGAGCTCGTCCACGAGCAGGCCAACCCGGCCCGCCGCGCCGCCAAGGCCCTCTACGCCGAGCTCTTCGACGGCGCCGACCGCCTCTCCCGCCCCCGCGGCGGCACCCCCGAGACGGTCAAGTCGATCGACCGGGCCGCCGTCAAGGCCTTCTACGACGCCCACGTCCGCCCCGCGACGACCACCGTCGTGGTGGTCGGCGACCTCACCGGCATCGACCTGCCCGCGCTCCTGGAGTCCACCCTCGGCGTCTGGACCGGCACCACCGCCGCGCCCACCGTCCACGCTCCGGTCACCGCCGACGACACCGGCCGCGTGGTGATCGTCGACCGGCCCGGCTCGGTCCAGACCCAGCTGCTGATCGGCCGGATCGGCCCGGACCGCCACGACCCGGCCTGGGCCGCCCAGATCCTCGGCACCTACTGCCTCGGCGGTACCCTCACCTCCCGCCTGGACCGCGTCCTGCGCGAGGAGAAGGGCTACACCTACGGCGTCCGGGCCTTCGCCCAGCCGCTGCGCTCCGCGGCCGACGGCTCCGGCCGCGCGCTGATCGCGATCAGCGGGTCGGTGGACACCGCGTCCACCGCCCCGGCGCTCGCCGACACCTGGACCATCCTGCGCACCCTCGCCGCCGAGGGCCTCACCGACGCCGAGCGCGACGAGGCCGTGCAGTTCCTGGTCGGCGTGGCCCCGCTCAAGTACGAGACCGCGGGCTCGGTCGCCGGCACCCTGGCCGACCAGGTCGAGCAGGACCTGCCGGACGACTACCAGGCCGAGGTCTACCGCAAGCTCGCCGAGCTGCCGACGGCTGCCGCCACGGAGGCCGTCGTCGCGGCCTTCCCCTCGGACCGCCTGGTCATCGTCCTGGTCGGCGACGCCGCCACCATCGCCGACCCGGTGCGCGAGCTGGGCATCGGCGAGGTCACCGTGGTCACCGCCTGACACCCGCGACGGACAGGGCCCGGTGGAGCACTGCGCTCCGCCGGGCCCTGTCGTGTTAATTCCCTTGCGGGCCCCGGACGCTGCGTGGGTAGATGTTCCCCGGCACACGGCACACACGTACGAGAGGAGGCGGTCACCATGCGGGTCGAGCGAACCATACGACGCTCCCCGAGGCCGTCCTCCCTCTGTGCCCAGGGCGTCTGAGCCCCACCCCAGGACTTCCCCGAGCCGCACCGGGACTCTTCGCGCGGCACCCCACCCAGGCTTGATTCAGCCGATCTTTGGAGGTCGTACCACCATGTCGTACACCGAGGTACCCGGTATCCGCGTTCCGATCCGGATGTGGACCGACCCGGCCGCCGTCGAGGGACAGGCCATGCAGCAGCTGCGCAACATCAGCTCGCTGCCCTGGCTGCACGGCCTCGCCGTGATGCCCGACGTCCACCTGGGCAAGGGCGCCACGGTCGGCTCCGTGATCGCCATGAAGGGCGCCGTCTGCCCGGCGGCGGTGGGCGTCGACATCGGCTGCGGGATGAGCGCGGTCAAGACCTCGCTCACCGCCAAGGACCTGCCCGACGACCTCTCGCGGCTGCGCTCCAAGATCGAGCAGGCCATCCCGGTCGGCCGCGGCCTGCACACCGACCCGGTCGACCCGACCAAGCTGCACGGCTTCGCCACGGCGGGCTGGGACGACTTCTGGCAGCGCTTCGACGGGGTGGCCCACGAGGTCAAGTGGCGGCGCGAGCGGGCCATGCAGCAGATGGCGACGCTCGGCGGAGGAAATCACTTCATCGAATTGTGTGTCGATAGCACCGGAGCGGTGTGGCTGATGCTGCACTCCGGTTCCCGCAACATCGGCAAGGAGCTCGCGGAGCACCACATGGGTGTCGCGCGCTCCCTGCCGCACAACCAGGGGCTGGTCGACCACGACCTCGCCGTCTTCATCGCCGACACCCCGCAGATGGCCGCCTACCGCGAGGACCTCTTCTGGGCGCAGGAGTACGCCAAGAAGAACCGCGCGGTGATGATGGCGCTCTTCCAGGACGTCGTCCGCCGTGAATTCCCCAAGGCGAAGGTCGGATTCGACCAGGTCATCAGCTGCCACCACAACTACGTGGCGGAGGAGCGGTACGACGGTGTCGACCTGTTGGTGACCCGCAAGGGCGCGATCAGGGCCGGCTCCGGTGACTTCGGCATCATCCCGGGTTCGATGGGCACCGGTTCGTACATCGTCCGCGGTCTCGGCAACGAGGCGGCGTTCAACTCGGCCTCGCACGGCGCCGGCCGGAAGATGAGCCGCAACGCCGCGAAGAAGCGGTTCACCACGCAGGACCTGGTCGAGCAGACCAAGGGCGTGGAGTGCCGCAAGGACAGCGGCGTGGTGGACGAGATCCCGGGCGCGTACAAGCCGATCGAGAAGGTCATCGCCCAGCAGCGGGACCTCGTCGAGGTCGTGGCCCACCTGAAGCAGGTCGTCTGCGTCAAGGGCTGACGCGCCGACTCCGGAACGCCCCGGTCATGCGGAAGGGGGGCACCGCCGTGTGGCGGTGCCCCCCTTCGCGTGGACGTCGCTCAGGCGGCGGCGGGGAGCTCGTCGAGGCCCTCCTGGACCAGCTTGGCGAGGCGGTCCAGGGCCTCGTCGGCGCCCTCGGCGTCGGAGGCGAGGATGACCTCTTCGCCGCCCTGGGCGCCGAGGCCGAGCAGTCCGAGCATGGAGGCGGCGTTGATCGGGTTGCCGCCGGGCTTGGCGATGGTGATCGGCACGCCGGTGGCCGTGACCGCCCGGACGAAGACGGAGGCGGGACGGGCGTGCAGGCCCTCGGCCCAACCGATGGTGACGCGGCGCTCAGCCATGAGACGTGCCTTTCCGGTGAAGCTGGTCATGGCCGCGTAGGGGGGTACGACCATGTTGTCTAGACCAGTGTTGCACGCAGGCAACCCCTTCGAGCCGCCGCGTTCGGGACTTGTGATTGTTTCTTTCGGGGGCATAACCCCCGGCCAGTGGCCGTGTCCACCCTGCCGTGAGGACACGTCCGGCGCCATTCGGCTCGCCGCCGGATAACCTGACGAATGTGGACGACTCCGCGGCACCGCACCCCGAGCAGGACCCGCAGAACCGGCCGGCTCCGCAGCGTCGGCAGGACCAGGACGCGGACTACCCGCAGCACTGGGAGGCCGACATCCTGCTGCGTGACGGCGGCACGGCCCGGATCCGGCCGATCACGCCCGCCGACGCCGGCCGGCTGGTCGAGTTCTACGAGCAGGTCTCGGAGCAGTCCAAGTACTTCCGCTTCTTCGCGCCCTACCCGCGGCTCTCCGACAAGGACGTCCGCCGCTTCACCCACCACGACTTCGTGAACCGGGTCGGCCTGGCCGTGGTGGTCCGCGACCACTTCATCGCCACCGTCCGCTACGACCGGATCGACGCCGACGGCCGCCCCTGCGAGACCGGGACCGACGCCGAGGTGGCGTTCCTGGTGCAGGACGCCCACCAGGGCCGCGGGGTCGCCTCCGCCCTGCTGGAGCACATCGCCGCGGTGGCCCAGGAGCGCGGCATCCGCCGCTTCCAGGCCGAGGTGCTGCCGGAGAACCGCAAGATGGTGAAGGTCTTCACCGACGCCGGCTACACCCAGCACCGCAGCTTCGCGGACGGCGTGGTCCACCTGGAGTTCGACCTGGAGCCGACCGCCGCCTCGCTCGCCGTGATGCGGGCGCGCGAGCACCGCGCCGAGGCGCGCTCCGTCCAGCGGCTGCTCACCCCGCGCTCGGTCGCGGTGCTCGGCGTCTCCCGCCATCCGCAGACCGTCGGCCGGGCGATCCTGCGCGACCTGCTCGGCGGACTGCCCCACGGGGACGACCGCCGGGTCTACGCGGTGAACCGCAACGCCCCGCCCGGGACCGAGCTGGACGGCGTCCCGGTGCACCGCTCGGTCCTGGAGATCCCCGGCCCGGTGGACCTCGCGGTGATCGCCGTCCCGGCGGCAGCCGTCCCCGCCGCGGTGGCCGACTGCGGCGCGCACGGCGTGCAGGGACTGGTGGTGGTCACCGCCGGGTACGCCGAGACCGGCCCGGAGGGCCGCGACCGCCAGCGCGCGCTGGTCCGCCAGGCCCGCGCGGCCGGCATGCGGGTGATCGGCCCGAACGCCTTCGGCCTGATCAACACCGACCCGGAACTCCCGCTGAACGCCTCGCTCGCCCCCGTGCTGCCGCGCCGCGGCGGCTTCGGCATCTTCTGCCAGTCCGGCGCGATCGGTGTCGCCCTGCTGGAGGCCGCCCACCGCCGCGGCCTCGGTGTCTCCTCCTTCGCGTCGGTCGGCAACCGTTCCGACGTCTCGGGCAACGACTTCCTCCAGTACTGGGCGGAGGACCCGGACACCGACGTGGTGCTGCTCTACCTGGAGTCCTTCGGCAACCCCCGCAAGTTCACCCGGATCGCCCGCCGGCTCGCCGCCGTCAAGCCGATCGTGGTGGTCAAGGGCGCCCGCCACACCGGCAGCCTGCCGCCCGGCCACGCCGTCCCGGTCACCGCCAGCGGGCTGCGCGACGCCACCGTCGACGCCCTGTTCGAGCAGGCCGGTGTCACCAGAGTGGAGACCATCACCGAGCTGTACGACACCGGGGAGCTGCTCGCCCTCCAGCCGCTGCCGCCGGGCGACCGGATCGCCGTGGTCGGCAACTCCGACTCGCTCGGCCTGCTCACCCACGACGCCTGCCTCAGCGCCGGCCTGCGCCCCCGCACCCCCGTCGACCTCACCACCGCCGCCACCGGCGAGAACTTCCGGATCGCCCTGGACGTGGCACTCGACGACCCGGCCGTGGACGCGGTGATCGCGGTCGCGATCCCGCCCATCGGCACCTCGGCGCACGCCTTCATGGGGGGCCGGTTGACCGGCCCGGACGACCCGGAGATGGGCTCCGACGACCCCGAGATCGCCGCCGCCCTGCTCGAAGCGGGCCGACGCGCCGGGGAGTTGGGCAAGCCGCTGATGCTCGCCCACCTGGCGTTGACCGATCTGCCGACCAGGCTGCGCCCGGGGGGCATCCCCGCCTACCCCGCGCCGGAGCGGGCCGTCCGGGCCCTCGCGCACGCCGTCCACTACGCCCAGTGGCGCCGCCGGACGGCCGAGGCCGAGGAGACCGCCCGGGTGCCGGAGCTGGACCGGGTCGACGAGGGCGGCGCCCGCGGCCTGGTCGAGGCCGCGCTCAGCACCCGCACCGCGATCGCCGCCCGCACCCAGCCCGGCGGTGCGCGGATCACGCTGCCGGAGGCCGACACCACCGCCCTGCTCGCCCGCTACGGCATCGACGTCTCCCCGACCCTGCCCGCGCCCGACGAGGAGTCCGCCGTCCGCGCCGCCGCGACGCTCGGCTACCCGGTGGCGCTCAAGGCGACCGCCCCGCACCTGCGGCACCGCCCCGACCTCGGCAGCGTCCGACTCGACCTGACCGGTGAACCGGGGCTGCGCCGTGCGCACCAGGAGCTGGACGCGCTGCTCGGCGGAGCCGCCCAGGCCGAGCTGGTCGTGCAGCGGCTGGCCCCGCGCGGCGTCGACACCGTGATCGGTGCCACCGTCGACCCGGCGGTGGGCGCGATCCTCTCCTTCGGTCTGGCCGGCGCCCCGGCGGAACTGCTGGGTGACGTCGCCCACCGTCTGGTTCCCGCCACCGACCAGGATGTCGCCGGACTGATTCGCGAGGTCCGGGCGGCGCCGTTGCTGTTCGGCTGGCGGGGTGCCGAGGCGGTGGACACCGCCGCGCTGGAGGAGCTGCTGCTGAGGGTGTCGCGGCTGGTCGACGACCTGCCGGAGGTCGCCTCGGTGGACCTCGAACCCGTGGTCGTCGCCCCGCACGGACTGGCGATCCTGGGGGCGCGGGTACGGATCGCGCCCCTGCCCGTCCGCAGCGATCTGGGCCCGCGCGCGATGAGCACGCTGTAACCTTCCTTGGTTGCGCCCTGCCCGGGGGCGCTGTTGTCCGGAAGCTCGGCGCCGCGCCGCCCGCTTCGTCGGCGGACCATGCCAGGATGGAGTTATGGCGAAGACCGGTACCACCACCACTCAGGACCTGCGCTCGGCGATCGAGCGCAGCGGTTACTACCCGGCCCTGGTGTCCGAGGCGGTCGAGTCCGCGGTGGGTCCCGAGCCGATCAGCTCCTACCTGGTGCACCAGGAGACCACCTTCGACGCCAACGAGGTGCGCCGGCACGTCACGGTGCTGGTGCTGACCCCGACCCGCTTCGTGGTGAGCCACACCGACGAGCAGTCCGGCGGCGAGGCCGGCCCCGCGGTGCCCTACGCGACCACGTCCACCGAGAGCGTCCGGCTCGACCGGATCGGCTCGGTCGTGGTGAGCCGGATGGTCGCCAACCCGGAGACCTACACCCCCGGCACGCTGCCGCGCGAGGTCGTGCTCACGATCGGCTGGGGTGCGGTGCAGCGCCTGGACCTGGAGCCGGCCGGCTGTTCGGACCCGAACTGCGAGGCCGATCACGGCTACACCGGCTCGGCCACCGCTGACGACCTGTCACTGCGGGTCAGTGAGGCGGGTGACGGCCCGGAGACGGTCGCCCAGGCCCTGGTGTTCGCCCGCGCCCTCTCCGACGCCACGATCAGCAACGCCCCGCGGGTCTGAGCGGACGCACCGGAAGCCAGGAAGCCAGCCTCACCACGATGTTCTTCGCACCCGACGGCCATGACGCCTTCGAGATCCTCGCCCCCGCCACCGCCCCGGCGCCCCTGTACGGCGGGGGTTCGCTCTGTGATCTGCTGCCCTCGGTGGCGGCCGGGCTCGGCGTATCCGGCTTCACCGCCACGCTGCCGCTCGCACCGGCCGACCGGGTGGTGGTGTTCCTGGTCGACGGACTCGGCTGGGAGCTGCTGCTGCGCCACCCCGAGTACGCGCCCTTCCTCTCCTCGCTGACCGGCAGCTCGCTCGGTGGCACCGGCCGTCCGCTGACCGCCGGTTTCCCCTCCACCACCGCCACCTCACTGGCCTCGGTGGGCACCGGCACCCCGCCCGGCCTGCACGGTCTGGCCGGTTACACGGTGGCGGTGCCGGGCGCCGGCCACCTGATGAACCAGCTGCGCTGGCAGCCGCCGGTCGACCCGGGCACCTGGCAGCCGTACCCGACGGTGTTCGAGCGGACGCATGCCGCCGGGGTGGCGACCGCCCAGGTCTCCTCGCCGCTGTTCGCCCAGACCCCGCTGACCCGGGTGGCGCTCTCCGGCGGCAGCTTCCTCGGCCGCACCACCGGTGAGGAGCGGATGGACCAGGCCGCCCGCTGGCTGGCCGAGCACGACCGTGCCCTGGTCTACACCTACGTGAGCGAGCTGGACGGCGCGGGACACCGGTTCGGGGTGGACTCCGACGACTGGCGGATGACGCTGGACGCGGTGGACCGCCTCGCCCGGCGCCTGGCCGAGCAGTTGCCGCCGCGCTCGGCGATGTACGTCACCGCCGACCACGGCATGATCGACATCGCTCCGGAGGACCGGATCGACTTCGACGAGGACTGGGAGCTCGGCGCGGGCGTCGCCCTGCTCGGCGGCGAGGGCCGGGCCCGGCACGTGTACGCGGTGCCCGGCGCGGCCGCCGACGTGTACACGGTCTGGAGCGAGGTCCTGGGCGACCGGATGTGGGTCGCCACCCGGGACGAGGCGATCGCCGCCGGTTGGTTCGGCCCCTCGGTGGACGAGCGGGTCTATCAGCGGATCGGCGACGTGGTCGCCGCGGCGCGGGACGACATCGCCGTGATCGCCTCCCGCAACGAGCCGGGCGAGTCCGCGATGATCGGGCTGCACGGCTCGATGACCCCGGTCGAGCAGTTCGTGCCCCTGCTCGAAGTCCGCGCGTGAACCTCCCCGATGTGAAAGGCCTTTGCACCACCCATGGCTGAACTGGTGTTCTTCTCGGGCACGATGGACTGCGGGAAGTCGACGCTCGCGCTCCAGATGGACCACAACCACGCCGCCCGCGGCCGGCAGGGGATCATCCTCACCCGCAACGACCGGGCCGGCGCGGCCACCGTCTCCAGCCGGCTCGGCCTGCGGACCGAGGCGGTCGAGGTGACGGACGACTTCGACTTCCACGCCCACGTCGTGCACCGGCTCTCGGCCGGCGGCCGGGTGGACTACCTGATCTGTGACGAGGCCCAGTTCTTCGCCGCCGAGCAGGTCGACCAGCTGGCCCGGGTGGTGGACGAGCTCGGCATCGACGTCTTCACCTTCGGCATCACCACCGACTTCCGCACCCGGCTGTTCCCCGGCTCCCAGCGGCTGATCGAGCTGGCCGACCGGGTCGAGGTCCTGCAGGTCGAGGCCCTCTGCTGGTGCGGCGCGCGGGCCACCCACAACGCCCGGACGGTGGGCGGCGTGATGGTGGTCGAGGGTGCCCAGGTCGTGATCGGTGACATCTCGGTGCGCGAGGACGAGGTCGGGTACGAGGTGCTCTGCCGCCGTCACCACCGTCGTCGGCTGACCGCCGCCACCGCCCGCGTCTCGGTGCTCTCCCCGGACGTGCTGCCCTTCGAGGAACAACAGGCCTGACCGCTCCTACCGGAGACCCGCCCGCAGCACCGAGAAGTGCCCGCCCTGCGGGTCCGCCAGCCGCGCCACCGGGCCGCGCCCGCTGTCGTGCGGCTCCACCAGCACCCGGCCGCCCAGCGCGACCGCGCGACGGGCCGTCAGTTCGACGTCCTGGACGGCGAAGTGGACCCGCCAGCGCGGCGGGTGGCCGCGCAACTCGGCGCCGCGCCGGATGCCCGCCACCGGCCGGCCGCCCACCAGCAGCGCGGACCCGGCGCCTACGGGTGCCACCGGCCGCCCGAGCACCGCGCCGTAGAAGACCGCGGCGCCCTCCTCGTCCGGGGTGAGCAGTTCGGCCCAGGCCGGTCCGCCGGGCTCCGGCCCGGCCTCGTGGCCGAGGTGCTCCTCGCCCTGCCAGAGGCCGAAGACCGCGCCGGAGACGTCGGCCGCGATCGCCAGCCGGCCGGCCCGCTCGGCCTGGAGCGGTCCGACCGCCACCGTTCCGCCGCACTCGCGCACCAGTTGGGTGGTCCGGTCGGCGCTGTCCACCGCGAAGTAGGTGGTCCACTGCACCGGGAAGCCGGGCACCGCGGCGACGCCGAGGCCGGCCACCGGCGCGCCGCCGGACTCGGCCCGTACGTAGGCGCCCAGTTGGGTGGGGCCGGGGGTGTACGACCAGTCGAGCAGCTCGCCGTAGAACGCGCGGGCGCCGGCCAGGTCGTCGGTCATCAGGCTGACCCAGCACGGCGTGCCCTGGGCCAGCCGGAGTGTCACCGCGGGCATGCGGGCCTCCTCACGGGGCGGTCGGCGCACGGAGCTGCGCACGTGAAGGTGATGGTTCCACCCGGGCGCGCGTCGTACCCTCGGGCCGCGCGGAAAGTCCGGCAAAGACCGCACAAAGAGCGTCGAGTTGGTGGTGCTGCGCGAGAATGACCGCCATGACGACCTCTCACGATGACTCCCCGCTGGTTTCGGTGGCCGGCCTGGGGGAGGCGCTCGCCTCGGCGCGCCCACCGGTGCTGCTCGACGTGCGCTGGCAGCTCGGCGGCCCGCCGGGCATCGAGGACTACACGGCGGGTCATCTGCCCGGCGCGCACTTCGTCGCGCTGGACACCGACCTCGCCGCTCCGGCCGGGCCGCCCGGCCGCGGCGGCCGGCACCCGTTGCCCGACCCCGAGGAGTTCGGTGCCGCGCTGCGCGCGCTCGGGGTCCGGGCCGACCGCCCGGTGGTGGTGTACGACGGTGCGACCTCGCTGGCCGCCGCCCGTGCCTGGTGGCTGCTGCGCTGGGCCGGCCACCCGGACGTGCGGGTGCTGGACGGCGGGTTCGCCGCGTGGCAGGCGGCCGGGCTGCCGGTGACCACCGAGGTCGACGCGCCGGAGCCGGGCGACTTCAAGCCGGTACCCGGGCAGTTGCCGACCGTCGACGGGGACGGCGCGGCCGCGTTGGCCCGGACCGGCCTGCTGCTGGACGCGCGGGCGGGGGAGCGCTACCGCGGTGAGACCGAGCCGATCGACCCGCGGGCCGGGCACGTTCCAGGGGCGCTGTCCGCGCCGACCACCGAGAACGTCGGCCCGGACGGCCGGTTCCGGCCGGTCGCCGAACTGGCCGAGCGGTTCCGCGCGCTGGGCGCGGGCGAGCGGGAGACGGCGGTGTACTGCGGTTCGGGAGTGACGGCGGCCCACCAGATCCTCGCACTGGCGGTGGCCGGGCTGCCGGCCGCGCTGTACCCGGGCTCGTGGAGCGAGTGGTCGAGCGACGAGAGCCGCCCGGTGGCGGTCACCGGACAGCCGGGCTGATCCCGGGCGGCCCAGCAACGACGAATGGCGAGCAACGAGGAAGGGGTGGGCGGCCGAACCGGCCGCCCACCCCTCCTTCGACACCCTGCGGCGCGAACGCCGCCGGGCCTACTCCTGCTTCTTGCGCCGGCTGCCGAAGACGATCTCGTCCCAGCTGGGCACGGTGGCCCGCCGCCCGGGCCGGACACCGTCCGCCTCGGCCTGCCGGTCGGTCGTACCGACCAGCCGCTCCCGGTGCGGGGCGACGGCGCGCGGCATCAGGATGTCCGCGTACGCCGAGCCGGCGCCGACCGCGGGCGCGGCGGCGGCAGGCTCCTCCGTCTCCTCGGCGACCTCGGTGGGCAGCGCCGGTTCGATCGGGGCGGGGCCGACCGCGAGGTCCCCCCGGAAGGCGGGGACGACGTCGAGCAGGCTGGTCAGCGAGTCGCGCGACTCGGCGGTGGCCTCACGGGACTCCCGCACCTCGCGGGAGGACATGATGCGGTCGGCCGAGGGCCGGTCGATCATCGGGCGCGGCGGCCGCTCCTGGGGGAGCCGGGCGATCCGCGGGATGAACGGGAAGACCGACTCCTCCTCGCGCTCGACGTTCTCGCCGATCAGCGCACGGGCCTCGTCGTCGTTCGGCTGGACCAGGCGGCGCGGCGGGTCGTACGTCCAGGACGCGCTGCGGCCCTCGCCGTCGGCCCGGTAGGAGAGGATGACCTCCCAGGTGCCGTCGTCGCGCCGCCAGGAGTCCCAGCGCTCGGTGTCCTTCTCGGCGCCGCGCAGCGCGAGCCGCTCGGCGACCGCCTCGCCCAACTGCGGTCCGGAGGACTCGCCGTGGCGGCGGATCGCGGTCTTGCGGGCCCGCTCGGCCATGAAGGCGCGCTCCGCGAGCACCGGCCCCTCGAAGCGGCGGACCCGGTCGACGGAGATGCCGGCCGCCTGCGCGACCTCCTCGGCGGAGGCACCGGCTCGTATCCGCGCCTGGATGTCCCGGGGGCGGAGGTGGCTCTCGACCTCGATCTCGATCTGGCCGAGGCGCGGACGGTCACCACGGATGGCGGCGCGCAGCCGCTCGTCGATGGGGAGGGTGTACTCCGTGCTGTCGGCGGCCTTGAGCACCAGCCGTGTGCCGTCGTTGCTGACGGCCACAACCCGCAGTTCGGGCACGGTTACCTCCCGGGTGGTGCCTGCCGACGTCACCTGCGTCGCTGCTCCCGTACTGAGTGTGGCCTGCCCGCTCGCGACTGGCCACAACCTTGCTGAGTTCCCCGGCGTGTCGGGCTTACGCCCGGTCACACCGCTGTGGCACGGTTGCCTTTTTGCCACGTCATCCGTCGACGTCGCGCCTGGGTGTCCCGGCCGTCCTCGCACGAGCAGTGACGCGACGATCCGGGACGGACGTCGCCGTGCGTGCCCGCGCCGTGGCTCTTTGTCAATCTGCCGCTTGATAGGCAGTCGACAAGTCGACCCAAGGCTCAGGCTTTACGAACAGTACTCCATTCGTGGCATCCAAAGGGGCGGCTCGCCGCTCAAGTCTCCCGCGATTCACGGGAATCTCAAGAGCGCGCACCCCCAATGGCCGACGACCGGCCGATGCACGGTGATCATCTTCACATATATCTCCCGCACAGAACCGCATTTTCGACCCTTGTGTCCTTCTTTGGGCAAGATGGAGTGACTTGTTCGAAGACCAGTCGTACTGACCGAGGGATGTCGATGCCGGAGCAGAAGCCCGCCGAGGAGGGCGGCAAGGAAGGTCGCAGGCGAATTGATCTGAGTGTGGCTCAGGTCGTGGCGAGTGCGCTGGCCACCGTGGCGGGGGCGCTGCTCGCCTCCGAACTCGGCGTCTACGGAACCATTCTGGGTGCGGCGGTGGTGAGTGTCGGCGCGACCACCGGCGGCGCGGTGTTCCAGCACATCTTCCGGCGCACCGGTGAGCAGCTGCGCGGGGCGGTGGACCGCACCGGTCCCGGGCCGGTGGTGAACGGACTGCGCCAGGTGCCGGATTCCGCCCCGCCGGCCCCGGTGGCGGTCTCCGCCGACTGGAACGAGCCGCGGGTGGTCCGGGCGCGTCGGCGGTGGACCTGGAAGTCGTACGCGGCGATGTCCGCGCTGGTCTTCGTGCTGGCGATGGCGCCGATACTCGCCTTCGAGCTGGCGACCGGGCAGCCGGTGTCGGCCACGGTGAAGGGGGAGTCGGGCAGCGGCACCTCGTTGGGCGGCACGGTCGCCCCCAAGCCGCCGGCCCCGCCCGCGGGTGAGCCCTCGACCGGACCCTCGACCGGACCGTCGGGCCTTCCGTCGCAGGGCGCGGGCGGCGCTTCGCCCTCGCCGTCGGCGGGCAGCGGCGGCGCGGCCTCGGAGCCGGCCGTCCCGAGCGGGAGTCCGGACGCGGGCGGCGGTGGCAAGGCCTCGCCCTCGGCGGGCCCGAGCGGGACGCCGTCCGCGGAGCCGTCCGGCGGTGCGTCCGGCGCGCCGTCCACGCCGGCCGCGCCGACCTCGAAGCCGGCCGGGACGACGGCCCCGCAGCCCCCCGCCCCGAGCGGCGCGCCGGCCGGGGCCTCGCCGCCGGTCGCCGCCCCGACCGGTTCGGCCGACGGCCGGTAGGGCCTCGCGTGCGACGCCCCCCGGTCGCCCGGGGGGGCGTCGCCGGTCAGGCGCCCAGCACCCGCCGCAGATAGTCGTTGCCGAAGACGCGCCGCGGGTCGACCTCGTCGCGCAGCGCGGTGAAGTCGGCGAAGTGCGGGTAGACCTCGGCGAGGTAGCCGGCGTCGCGGGTGTGCAGCTTGCCCCAGTGCGGGCGGCCCCGGTGGGCGGTCATCAGCTTCTCCACCTCGGTGAAGTAGCCCTGCTCGGCGGTGCCCCGGTAGAGGTGGACGGCGATGTAGGCGGTGTCCCGGCCGTTCGCGGTGGAGAGCCAGAGGTCGTCGGCGGGGGCGAACCGGACCTCGACCGGGAAGCTGATCCGCCAGTCGGAGCGTTCGATCAGGGCCCTGAGCTCGCGCAGCACCTCGCCGAGCGCCTCGCGCGGAACCGCGTACTCCATCTCGATGAAGCGGACCTTGCGCGGGCTGGTGAACACCTTGTGGGCGGTGTCGGTGTAGCTGCGGTCCGACCAGGCGCGGCTGGCCAGCGAGGCGATGGTCGGGACGCTGCGGGGGAAGCGCCGGCCGACCCGGCAGGCGCCCTCCCAGACCGTGTTGGAGAGGAAGTCGTCCTCCAGCCAGCCCTTGAACCGGGGCAGCGGGGCGGCCGGTCCCTGGCTGCGGTTGTTGCGCTTGGTGGAGCAGCGGTCGGTGTGCGGGAACCAGTAGAACTCGAAGTGCTCGTTCACCGCGGTGAGCTCGTCGAGCCGGTCGAGCACCTCGTCGAAGCGCATCGGCTGCTCGTGGGCGGTGAGCAGGAAGGCCGGTTCGACGGCGAGGGTCACCGCGGTGATCACGCCGAGGGCGCCGAGGCCGAGCCGGGCGCCGTGGAAGAGCCGGGGGTCCTCGGTGGGGGAGCAGTGCCGGACGCTGCCGTCGGCGAGGACGATCTCCAGGGCCCGGATCTGGGCGGCGAGCGAGCCCGAGTCCCGGCCGGTGCCGTGGGTGCCGGTACTGGTCGCGCCGGCGACGGTCTGCACCTCGATGTCGCCCATGTTGGTGAGCGCGAGCCCGGCGGCGGCCAGCAGGAGGTTGAGCCGGGCGAGCGGGAGGCCCGCCTCGACGGTGACCGTTCCGGCCTCGCGGTCGATGCCGCGGACGGCGGTCATCGCGTACGGGCGGACCAGGACGCCGCCCTCGGCCGAGGCGATCGCGGTGAAGGAGTGGCCGGAGCCGACCGCCTTGACGGTGTGCCCCTGCCCGGCGGCCCGGGTGATCTCCTTGGCCAGTTCCTCCGCCGTGCCGGGCGTGACCACCTTGGCGGGGTGGGCTGCCTGGTTGCCGGCCCAGTTGGTCCAGCGGGTCCGGGGTGCGGTACTGGCCTGGGGCATGCGGTGCCTCCTGCTCCGTGGCCGAACGGTGTCCGGCGCGATCCCGGGGCGTAGCGGCCGCCCCGGTGTCCCTACCCGCGGGTAGGCCCCGCGAGTAGGGAGGAGAGTAGTCAGTTCACCGTTCGAGGTCTACGGGGTGGGCGGCCGGCTGCGCCTTCGCGGCGGCGGCCAGGCCCGCGCCGAGGCGCCGCAGGCCGACCAGGGCGGTCAGCACACCGAACACCCCGGCGGTCACCGGCACCCAGTATCCGGCGGCGGCGCCGGAGGCGTCCACCACCCAGCCTCCGGCCGAGGAGCCGAGGGCGACACCGAGGGCCAGTCCGGTGGTGGTCCAGGTCATGCCCTCGGTCAGCTGGGCGGCCGGGACGAGCCGCTCGACCAGGGCCATCGCGGTGATCAGGGTGGGGGAGATGGCGATACCGGCGACCAGCAGGGCCGCGCCGACCGCGACCAGCCCGCCCAGGCCCCCCACCGACTCGGCGACCAGCAGCAGCGGCACCATGCTGACGGCCATGAACAGGACGCCGCCGAAGAACCGGCCGGACATCGAGCCCTTGAGCCGGAGGGTGCCGAACACCACGCCGGCCAGACAGGAGCCGAGGGCCCACAGAGCCAGGATCACGCTGGCGACGGCCTTGTGGCCCTGGGCCTCGGAGTAGGCGACGGTGACGACCTCCACCGAGCCGAAGATCGCTCCGGTGGCGACGAAGGTCAGGATCAGCACCTGGAGGCCGCGGTTGAGGATCACCGAGCTGCCGGCGTGCCGGGCGGCCGGGTGGACGGGGGGCTCGGTGGAGCGCTGCCCGGCGAACAGCAGCACGCCCACCGTGAGGAAGAGCCCGGCGAGCAGGACGCCGGCCTCCGGGAAGACGGCGGTGGCCAGGCCGATGGAGAGGATCGGGCCCACGATGAAGCAGATCTCGTCGACCACGGCCTCGAAGGAGTACGCGGTGTGCAGCTTGGGCGCGTCGTTCCGGTAGAGGTGGGCCCAGCGGGCTCGGACCATCGCGCCGGTGCTCGGCATCACGCCCATGCCGGCCGCGAAGAGGAAGAGCGTCCAGTCCGGCGCCCCCACCCGGGCGCAGAGCAGCAGCCCGACGGCGGCCACCACGGTGATCGCGGTGGCCGGCAGCACGATCCGGCGCTGTCCGTGCCGGTCCACCAGCCGGGAGACCTGGGGCCCGAGCACGGCGGCGGACACCGCCAGCGTCGCCGAGACCAGGCCCGCCACCCCGTAGGACCCTCTCAGCTGGGAGAGCATGGTCACGATGCCGATCCCGGTCATGGAGATCGGCAGCCGGGCGACGAAGCCGGTGGTGGAAAAGGCCAGACTGCCGGGGGCGGCGAATATCTGGCGGTAGCTGGACAGCACGGGAGCTCCGCGGGGGTAAGGAACGAGGCTGGACTACACAGCTTACGTACCTTGGCAAACAGTATTTTCCGGACACCGGTGCGGCCCCGGCGCCGTGGCCCGGCCCCTCAATGGCAGGATCGGTCCCATGCCCGATGTGCGCAATCCCTCTCCGTCCGGGGCCGCTCCCTACGACGCCCTGTTGCTGCTCTCCTTCGGTGGGCCCGAGGCCCCCGAGGACGTCGTCCCCTTCCTGGAGAACGTGACCAGGGGGCGCGGAATCCCCAAGGAGCGGCTCAAGGAGGTGGGCAAGCACTACTTCATGTTCGGTGGCGTGAGCCCGATCAACGAGCAGAACCGCGAGCTGCTGGCGGCCCTGCGCAAGGACTTCGCCGAGCACGGCCTGGACCTCCCGGTCTACTGGGGCAACCGCAACTGGGCGCCCTACCTGACCGACGCCCTGCGCGAGCTCGCCGCGGACGGGCACCGCCGCGTCGCCGTCCTCGCCACCAGCGCCTACGCCGGGTACTCGGGCTGCCGCCAGTACCGGGAGAACCTCGCCGACGCGCTGGCGCGGCTGGCCGAGGAGGGGCTGCCCGAACTCCGGGTCGACAAGCTCCGGCACTTCTACAACCACCCGGGCTTCGTCGGGCCGATGACGGACGCCACGCTGGCCGCGCTGGCCCGGCTGCCCGAGGACGTCCGGGCCGGCGCCCGGCTGGCGTTCACCACGCACTCCGTCCCGGACACCATGGCGCAGAGCTCCGGCGCCCCGGACGACCCGGCCCGCGGCCGGCCGGGCGGTGCGTACGTCGCCCAGCACCTGGACGTCGCCCGGCTGATCGCGACGGCCGTCGCCGAGCGGACCGGCGTCGCGGACCGGCCCTGGGAGCTGGTCTTCCAGAGCCGCAGCGGCGCCCCGCACACCCCGTGGCTGGAACCCGACATCTGCGACCACCTGGAGGCCCAGCACGCGGCCGGCGCGCCCGCCGTCGTGATGGTCCCGATCGGGTTCGTCTCCGATCACATGGAGGTCAAGTACGACCTGGACACCGAGGCGGTGGCCAAGGCCGCCGAGCTCGGTCTGCCGGTCGCCCGCGCGGCCACCGTCGGCGCCGACCCCCGGTTCACCGCCGCCGTGCGGGAGCTGGTCCTGGAGCGGGCCGCCACCGAGCGGGGCCTGCCGGTGACCCGTTGCGCCCTGGGCGCGCTCGGCCCCAGCCACGACGTGTGCGCGGTGGCCTGCTGCCCGAACCCGCGCACCCCCCGCCCGGCCGCCGCCGAGCGCTGACCCCGACCCGAGGAGACCCCGTGCCCAGCCCCGGCCTGCCCGACGGCCCGCCCGATGCCCTGCTCGACGAACTGCTCGACGTCGCCCTGGACGCCGCCCGCCGGGCCGGCGCGCTGCTGCGCGACAACCGGCCCGCCGATCTGGGCGTGGCGGGGACCAAGAGCAGCCCGGTCGACGTGGTCACCGAGATGGACCTCGCCTCCGAGAAGCTCGTCCTGGAACTGATCGGCACCCGCCGGCCGGACGACGGCTACCTCGGCGAGGAGGGCGCCGAGCGGCCCGGCACCAGCGGGGTCCGGTGGGTCGTCGACCCGCTCGACGGCACCGTCAACTACCTGTACGGGCTGCCCTCCTGGGCCGTCAGCGTGGCGGCCGAGCTGGACGGCCGGACGGTCGTCGGCGTGGTCCACGCCCCGGCGCGCGGCGAACTCTTCCAGGCGGTGCTGGGCCGCGGCGCCCAGCTGGACGGCCGGCCGGTGACGGCCCGGCCGGCGCCGCCGTGGGGGCAGGCGCTGATCGCCACCGGCTTCGGCTACGTGCGGTCGCGGCGGGTCCGGCAGGCCGAGGTGCTGCTCGCGCTGATGCCGGAGGTCCGGGACATCCGCCGGGGCGGGGCCGCCGCCGTGGACCTCTGCGACGTCGCGGCCGGACGCCTGGACGGCTACTACGAGCGCGGGCTGGCCCCCTGGGACCTGGCGGCCGGCTGTCTGATCGCGGCCGAGGCCGGTGCCCTGGTCGGCGGCCGCCCCGGGCACGGCCCGGACGGCGAGCTGACCGTCGCGGCCGCGCCCGGGGTCTACGAGCCGCTCCAGGAGCGGCTGGCCCGACTGCGCGCCTGGGCCGATTGACCTGTCGGCCGGCAGGACACCGGCGGGCCGGGCCCCGGGCGGAACCCGGCCCGCCGGTGTCCACGGCCGCTCTCGTACCGTCGGTCTTCCGCCGCCCGCGGCCGGGCAGCGAAGAGCCCTGGCACACGGGGAATGCCAGGGCTTGAGGTTTCGCACGGCCCCCACAGGGTCGCTGGTGCCGGAGTCCGGCTTCGGGTCGGGCAGGTCGGGCGGATCAGGCAGCGGTGCGGTGGCGCTCCAGCACCGTGTCGACGCCGTGTTCGGCGGCGAGTCGGCGCAGGTCGTCCAGCTCGGACTGCTCCACCTCGGCGAGGAACTCGTCCCCGGCCTCGATCGCGCGGTGCAGGTCCTGCTCGGCGTTGGCGATGCGCTGCAGGATTCCGGCGGTGAAGGCGTCCATACGGGCCCCCTTACTGTGTCGGACGTGCACGTTCGTGCGTCCCCCGCCCGAGGGTCGTGGTAGCCAGCGGAAGCGTCCGATCCGGTAGGTCGTGATCTCCGGTCGGGCGCGGAGACGGCCCTCGGCCGCTCCCGGTGACGCCCCAACCCCAGGGCCGGCGCGGATGATGAACGCACGGCGGGTGGGTGCGATCGGCCACTAGCCAGATCGCGGGTGTGAACCTGTCCTCCCCCGCCCCCGGACGGGGAAACCTGTCCGGGCGAGAAAGTTGCCTGTGTCACAGTCCAAGCGGAGTGCTCCCGGCACGAATCGCGACGGAGGCCGTGTGGTCGGCGGCGACGACCGGGCCGCGCACGCCCCTGCCCCCGGGGCAGCTTATCGCTGCTTTACCGCCCGACCAGGCAGGATGGGGACACCGTCGGAGCCGTGCGTCCGCTTCCGGGGCCGGCCTGGAGAAGGGACAACGACCGTGCGGGTTCTCGTCGTCGAGGACGAGCAGCTGCTCGCCGAGGCCGTCGCTACCGGCCTGCGCCGCGAGGCGATGGCCGTCGACGTGGTGTACGACGGGGAGGCCGCGCTCCAGCGCATCGCGGTCAACGACTACGACGTGGTCGTTCTCGACCGCGACCTGCCCCTGGTCCACGGGGACGACGTCTGTCGCAGCGTGGTCGAGCAGGGCCTCGCCACCCGGGTGATCATGCTGACCGCCTCCGGCGACATCAGCGACCGGGTCGAGGGCCTGGAGATCGGCGCGGACGACTACCTCCCCAAGCCGTTCGCTTTCAGCGAACTCGTCGCCCGCGTAAGGGCGCTGGGCCGCCGGGCCACCGTCCCGCTGCCGCCGGTGCTGGAGCGCGCCGGCATCTCGCTCGACCCCGGCCGCCGCGAGGTGATCCGCGACGGGCGGCCCGTCCAGCTCGCTCCCAAGGAGTTCGCCGTACTGGAGGTGCTGATGCGGGCCGGCGGTGCCGTCGTCTCCGCCGAGCAGCTCCTGGAGAAGGCCTGGGACGAGCACACCGACCCGTTCACCAACGTCGTACGCGTCACCGTGATGACGCTGCGCCGCAAGCTCGGCGACCCGCCGGTGATCGTCACCGTGCCGGGCTCCGGCTACCGGATCTGACGCGGGTCCGGCCGGACCCGCGCACCCCCGCCAGGCCCCCCGGGGCCCAGCGGGGCCCCTGGACGCCGGCGGATCCCACCCACCACGCGCCCGCCCCGGCGGACGCCCCGAGAGGACCATCATGACCACCCCGCCCCCGGCCGGCGGGCCCTCCGGCGCGCCCGCCGGCGGCCCGCGCGCCGTGCCGCCCCGGTCCGTACCGCCGAAGCCCGTGCACCCGCCGCGCGCGCCCCGGCTGCACCATGCGTCGCACGACACCTACGTGCCCGGCGACGGCATGCTCGCCTGGCTGCCGTTCCGCCCCACCATCCGGATCCGGCTGACCCTGCTCTACGGCGGGATGTTCCTGATGGCCGGCGTCGTCCTGCTGCTGCTGATGTACTTCTTCGTCCGGCAGGCCCTGCACGACGTCCAGCCGCCGCCCTTCCTGTTCGGCAAGGACATCACCGTCAACGGCGTGCCGATGACCAGCGAGCAGTTCAACCAGTACCTCGCCAACCGGCACGAGATCGCCTCCAACTCGGCCCTCAACACGCTGCTGCGCAAGGCCCTCACGGTGCTGGTCTGCCTCGCCGTGATCGCCTTCGCCGCCGGCTACGCGATGGCCGGCCGGGTGCTTCGCCCGCTCGGACGGATCACCCGCACCGCCCGCGAGGTGGCCTCCTCCGACCTGCACCGGCGGATCGAGCTGGACGGGCCGGACGACGAGCTCAAGGAGCTCGCCGACACCTTCGACGACATGCTCGACCGGCTGGACCGCTCCTTCGACTCCCAGCGCCGCTTCGTCGCCAACGCCTCGCACGAGCTGCGCACCCCCTTGGCGATCAACCGGACCCTGCTGGAGGTCCAGCTCTCCGACCCCGCCGCCTCGGCCGACCTCCAACAGCTCGGCAAGACGCTGCTGGCCACCAACGAGCGCAGCGAGCAACTGGTGGAGGGCCTGCTGCTGCTCGCCCGCAGCGACAACGAACTCACCGACCGCCGGCCGGTGGAGCTCTCCGAGGTCGCCACCCGGGCCCTGGTGCAGACCCGGGCCGAGGCCGACCGGCGCGAGGTCGAGCTGCGCGCCACCCTGAACCGGGCCGAGGTCGCCGGCAACGGCGTGCTGCTGGAGCGGATCGCGCTGAACCTGCTGCAGAACGCCGTGCGCTACAACTCCCCCGGCGGCTGGGTCGAGATCAGCACCGCCGAGGTCCCCGGCGGCGGCGAGCTGGTGGTGTCCAACACCGGACCGGTGGTGCCCGGCTACGAACTGGAGCACATCTTCGAACCGTTCCGCCGGGTCAAGGGCGCCGACCGCACCCGCAGCGACAAGGGCGTCGGTCTGGGCCTGTCCATCGTCCGCTCGGTGGTCCGGGCGCACGGAGGCACCATCGAGGCCACCCCGCGCTCCGGTGGCGGCCTCACCATGCGGGTCCGGATCCCGGGGGCCTGAGCGTCCCCACAGGCCCCTCACGCCCCCGCTGCGCCGTTCGTACCGCCTGCGCTCCGTGCGCCGACCAATCCCGCCGCCCCCGCCGGGCCCTGTCAAGACGACATAAGGCCTGGCGGGGGCGGCTTGTCTTTTCCGGTCCGAGCAACTTACGGTGTCGTAACCTACGGAACCGTAAGTGCGTCGACTTCGTCGTCCCCGACGTGCCCCGCCCAACGCGCCCGTCCCCGCGCGTGCCCGTCCTTCAGGAGCAAGACTCGTGACCATCGCCCCCGTGCAGCGCAACGCCTCGCTCGGTTCGAGCGCCTGGACCGACGCGCGGCTGATCATGGCCCTCGAAGAGGTGGTGGAGACCGAGCTCAACCGCCACCTGAAGGTCGCCAAGGACTGGATGCCGCACGAGTTCATCCCGTGGAGCCAGGGCCGAGACTTCGACGGCGTGCTCGGCGGTGAGGCCTGGGCGGTGGAGCAGTCCCAGGTGACCCCGCTCGGCCGGGTGTCGCTGGTGGTCAACCTGCTGACCGAGGACAACCTCCCCAGCTACCACCACGAGATCGCGACCATGTTCGGCCGCGAGGGCGCCTGGGGCACCTGGGTGCACCGCTGGACGGCGGAGGAGGGCCGGCACGGCATAGCCATCCGCGACTACCTGCTCGCCACCCGGGCCGTCGACCCGAACGAGCTGGAGCGGGCTCGGATGAGCCACATGTCGGAGGGCTTCGAGTCCGACAACTCGCACAGCATGCTGCACTCGGTCGCCTACGTGGCCTTCCAGGAGCTGGCCACCCGGATCTCGCACCGCAACACCGGCCACTTCGCCGGCGACCCGCTCTGCGACCAGTTGCTCGCGAAGATCGCCAATGACGAGAACCTGCACATGGTCTTCTACCGGAACCTGCTGAAGGCCGCCCTGGAGATCGCCCCCGACCAGGCCATGCGGGCCATCGCCGACGTGGTGACCGACTTCCGGATGCCCGGCCACGGCATCCCCGGCTTCGAGCGGGCCGCCGCCCAGATCGCCATCGGCGGCGTCTACAACCTGCGCATCCACCACGACGACGTGCTGCAGCCGGTGCTGCGCCACCTCAAGGTCATGGAGGTCGGCGGACTGGGCCCGGACGGTCTGCGGGCCCAGGACGAGCTCGGGGTCTTCCTCGGCGGGCTGGACGCGCAGGCGACCAAGTTCGACGAGCGGCAGGCGGCGCTGCTGGCCCGCCGGGCCGCGCGCAAGGCCTCCCAGTAGCAGCCGGACACGAACCGCGGGGCGTGCCGGGCGACGGACCCGGCCGTTCCCGTTGGGTGGATTTTCCGTGGTTTGCCCCGGAAGATTCAGAACGTGAGCAAGGTCACACCGTGTCGCTGCGCGGGGCGGGGCGACCTCGGAGCGTGATCATGGTGAACGGTGCTCCGGTTGCGGTGCGTGATGAAGTTCGGGGCCGGACTCGCTCGGCCGGATCGGGTGAGCCCCCTGGTGGGCAAGGGAACGATCGAGTGGCCGCAAGGCCTGTGATGACTCAGCGTGCCCGCCGAGCGGTCCCGGCGGCCGGTCCGGGATGGCCCAGCGTGAGGCCTCCCGCGCCCGATCGGATCACCCCAACGGACCCCTGGCTGAGTGTCGATTGAGTAACAGGGCTTGAAGTAAGGCAAAATCTCCGCCTCGGGTCGGGCACAAGACCGACCCCCCATGCGTTACGTGCGCTGGAGATACCGCACACACCGCACAACCCGGAGGGGGAGAGCGAAAAATGGCAACTGACTACGACACCCCGCGCAAGACCGATGACGACCTCAATGAGGACAGCATCGAGGAACTGAAGGCTCGGCGGAACGAGAAGAGCACCAGCTCGGTCGACGTCGACGAGTTCGACGCGGCGGAGGGCCTTGAGCTCCCCGGCGCGGACCTCTCGAACGAGGAGCTCTCGGTCCGGGTGCTGCCGCGCCAGGCCGACGAGTTCACCTGCATGAGCTGCTTCCTGGTCCACCACCGCAGCCAGCTGTACAGCGAGAAGAACGGCAACCCGATCTGCCGGGACTGCGGCGCCTGAGTATCAGGGCGGCCATGGGCCCGCGCTCGCGGAACCTCGCGAGACCGGCACAGCGCCCCTTCCGGCCCCGGGCAGCGGGGCCGGACGGCAGTACCGGCGGCCGTCCAGGCGGACGCATTGGCAGTACCGCGTCGGGTCGTACCGGCGCAGTACCGCGCACCGCGCGGGTGGCAGCACCTCGTGGAGTACGGAGAAATCTGGGACGGTCCCGCATCGCGGAACCGTCCCTCTCCGTTTTCGGGCCGTTGTGGCCGTTGTGGCCGTTGTGGCCGGTGCGGCCGTGGTGTCGGGGCGCCGGGCGCGCCGGGCGTCAGGCGCGGGCGCCGCGGCGGGCCTCGTCCAGGGCCTCGGCCAGCTTCATCGGCGAGCGGGTCGACAGATAGAGGTACGGCGTCGGGTCGGCCGGGTCGGTCACCTCGACGCGCAGGGCGGTCGGGACGTAGCTGCGCATCAGCATGAAGGCCCGCGGGTCCGACTTCGGACCGCGCCAGGCCACCGCCTCGGCGGGACTGAGCGGGTGCGCGGCGCCCAGGGCGTCGACCGGGATCCGGGCCTGGCCGGCCACCAGGGAGCCCTGCACCACGCGGATCCGGGCGGAGCCGTAGCTGCTGATCGCGGCCGCGCCGGCGGCGATGCCGACCACCAGCCCGACCAGCGCGCCCACCGCGCTGAGACGCAGCAGGATCATCGCGAGCGTGAGCCCGATCGCGACCGGGAGCAACCACCAGGAGCGCGGCACGGTGAGGCGTTCGTCGTACATGCCCCCATTGTGGTCGCCGTTACGGGCGGCCCGGGACGGCACCCCCGGACCCGCCTCGCCTACCGGTCGGTAGGGTTGGGCACCGTGACCGGTTCCGTAGCACCCGCCTCCCCGTCCGCCCAGCCGGCGCCGACCCCGCCGCTGTCGCCGACCACGCCCCCGCCGGGTGCCGTCCTGCCCCCGCGCGCTCCGCAGGCACCCGCCCCGGGCACCCGGCTCGGCTCGCACTACGAGCACTGTTTCGGCTGCGGCCCGCAGCACCCGGGCGGCCTGCGGATCGACGCGGTGGCCGGCCACGGACTGGACGTCACCGCCGAGTTCACCGTTCGCTCCACCCACCAGGGCGGCCCCGGCCTCGCCCACGGCGGGCTGTTGACCACGGCGATGGACGAGACGCTCGGCACGCTGAACTGGCTGCTGCACGCCCCCGCCGTCACGGGCCGGCTGGAGACCGACTTCCTCTGCCCGGTCCCGGTCGACTCGGTGCTGCACCTGCGCGCGTGGGTCACCGGTGTGCACGGCCGGAAGATCTACAGCGCCGGCGAGGCGCGCATCGGCGGCCCCGACGGACCGGTCGCCGTCCGCGCCCAGGCACTCTTCATCGAGGTGAAGCTGGAACACTTCACCAAGCACGGTCGTCCCGAGGACATCGGGAAGGTCCTCGACGACCCGGATCTGATGAAGCGCGCCCGAGCCTTTGAGGTGAACCCTTGAGCAGCACCCCCCGTCCGCCGGTAGACGTCCTGATCAGGCGAATCGACACCGAGCTGCCGCTGCCCGCGTACGCGCAGCCCGGTGACGCGGGCGCCGATCTGCGGACCACCGTCGACGCCGAGCTGGCCCCCGGTGAGCGGGTCGTCCTGCCCACCGGCATCGCCATCGCGCTGCCGGACGGCTACGCGGCGTTCGTCCACCCGCGCTCCGGGCTCGCAGCTCGTTGCGGAGTTGCTCTGGTGAACGCCCCAGGGACGGTCGATGCCGGGTACCGTGGAGAGATCAAGGTGATCGTCGTCAACTTGGACCCGCGCGAAGCCGTCAACTTCCGCCGAGGGGATCGGATCGCCCAGCTGGTCATCCAGCAGGTCGAGAAGGCCCGCTTCCACGAGGTGGCCGAACTGCCCGGGTCGGCACGAGCCGAGGGCGGGTTCGGGTCGACCGGCGGCCACGCAGCGGTCTAGGCTGCCCGCGGCCTCGCAGGAAGCCGAGCAGGTATTCGCATCGGTCTTGGACCGGGAAGGACAGTGACCGTGTTCCGTCGTCGCCAGAAGAGCGAGGACGCTGTCGAGCAGCTCGCCGACGACGCCATCAGCGCCGACGAGGCGGCCGATGACGTCGAAGGTTCCGCCGAGAGCGAGAACGTGACCGAGCTGGACCCGGTGGAGCGGGTCGGCCTGCCGCCGGCTCCGCGCCCGGACGGTCCGTGGGACCACTCCGAGCTGGAGCAGCCGGAGGAAGGCCGGGTCGACCTCGGGGGCCTGCTGGTCCCCGGTGTCGAGGGCATGGAACTGCGCGTCGAGGTGGCCGGCGACGCGATCGTGGCCGCGACGCTGGTGCTCGGCAACAGCGCCATCCAGCTGCAGGCCTTCGCGGCTCCCAAGTCCGAGGGCATCTGGGGCGAGGTCCGCGAGGAGATCGCCAACGGCATCACCTCGCAGGGCGGCCTCATCGAGGAGGAGGAGGGCCCGCTCGGCTGGCACCTCCGGGCCCAGGTCCCCGTGCAGCTGCCGGACGGCACGCAGGGTGTCCAGCTGGTGCGCTTCGTCGGCTGCGACGGGCCGCGCTGGTTCCTGCGCGGTGTGATCTCGGGCCAGGCCGCGGTGCAGCCGGAGATGGCCGGAATCCTGGAGCAGGTCTTCCAGCAGACGGTCGTCGTTCGTGGTGAGAGCCCGATGGCTCCGCGCGACCCGATCGTGCTGAAGCTTCCCGAGGACGCGCAGATGGTGGCCGACGGTGGCGGGGCAGCCGCCGCTGCCGGAGAGGGTGACAGCAGCCGCTTCGGTGGCGCCGCACTCGACCCGTTCGCCCGCGGCCCGGAGATCACCGAGGTCCGCTGAACAGGCGGACCGCTCGCCGATCGCCCCCGCCCGGGATCCCCGGCCGGGGGCGATTTGCATGTGGCGGGCCGGTCCCCGTACAGTTCCGGAGTCGCACCGAGAGGGGCGGCGGAATGCGAGTCGGACGAATGAATCTCCGGAAAACGGAGTGGAAAACGTCTGATAAGCTTCAAACACGAAAGAACGAAGCGCCCGGAGGGCCCGCTGGAAGGCGGTCCGAAGGAAGTGTCCGTTCCTTGAGAACTCAACAGCGTGCCAAAAGTCAACGCCAGATAT
>NZ_JBHYYB010000027.1:0-110189 GCF_042752535.1 Kitasatospora sp. NPDC059327
GGCGGGCGGGGGGGTGGGCCCCTGCGGCCCGGCCCCGCCCCCCCCCGCCGGGGCGGGGCCCCGGGCCCGTGGTCAGACGTCGAACTCCCCGTTGCGGATGCCGGAGAGGAGGTCGCGCCATTCGTCGGTGGTGAGTTGGGCGACGGAGGTGGGGTGGAGGCTGCTGCGGAGGTAGACCGCGTCGGGGGTTATGGCCACCTCGGGGCAACTCGCCCCATCCTGGCAGGCCTCTGGTCGCTTCCAGTGAAGTGCTTCCATCGTTCTAGATCTCTTTCTTCAGAAGCCTGATGAGATCGCGGGACCGCTTCTCGGTCAGGGAACGGTCGGCCATCGTCTCGATGATGTGGAGGTAGTTGTCCAACTGCTTCTGTTCATGCAGGAAGACTGGGCCACCGACGGCATCGAGCTGGACCGTATCCAGGCGCCTTACCGCGTTGCGCGCGTAGATGATGCCTTGCCCGGAGCCCTTGAACCCGTTGGAATCGAAGCCGATCACGCGAAGGGTGACATGAGGTAGTTCGGAGTAATCAAGAAGTCTGTCGAGCTGCCGCTTTGCTGCCTCGCGTCCACCGAACCGCATCCGGAGAGCAGCTTCGTGCACCACGGCCGAGTAGGGCTCGGCATTCTCTGCCATGAGGAACGCCGAGCGCTGGACGCGGTTCTCGACACGGGCTTCGAGCAGGCGGGGCCTAAGCGGAGGGTAGACGTCACTGAAGATCGCCCTTCCGTATTCCTCCGTCTGCATGGCCCCGGGAATGTGGCTCACTTGGAACGTGCTGATCCCGCGAGCGAAGTACTCCATCTCCGAGATGTCGAGGAAGCCGGCGGGTACGGATCCGCGGTACTCCTCCCACCACCCCTTGTGGCGCTCATCGGCCATGGCCGCCAGTGCGTCGACGAAGGAGGCGTCACTTTCTTCGTAGTCAGAGGCCAGGATGCGCACCCGTTCCGAGGTGACCGGGTAGTGAGCCTTCTCAATTTGAGTGATCTTCGTGCGGTCGAGCCCGAGTAGGGCGGATGCCTGGGCGGTCGTACGCCCTGCGGAATCGCGCATCTTGCGCAGCTCGATCCCTACTCGCTCCTGCCTGATGGTCGGGGTGGTTCGTGGTGGCATGGCATCAAGCATCCACCTTGGCTCGTCCGCCGGTCCAGCGATCAGCCTATCGAGTGAACGCCTCGGCAAAAGTGCAAGCACATGTGCCCTAATGTCCTACAGTCTGTGATGCACTGCTCACCGAACGGGTCGTCAGTAACGCCAACCCGCCGGGCAGTTGGTACCGGCTGCCCAGGCACCGAAGAGCACTCGTACGCGGCGTCGCCTGCTCCGCGACGGGCTTGCTCACGGCGACACCCTCACCGGTGTGCCCCACCTACACCGCAGGGAGATTCCCCGTGTGTAACTGCATCCTCAACTCCTCGACCCTCGCCCTCGCCCGCGAGTCCCTGCGTGCCGCCATGGCGCGCGCCGGGTGGGACTTCGAGACCATCGCCGATGCCGAACTCGCGCTCGCTGAGCTCGTCGTGAACGCGTGGCGGCACGGCCGGACGTCCTCGCCGGTCGTCCTGGTCCTGATCCTCGGCCGTACGCTCCGGGTCTCGGTCAGTGATGACAGCACCGAGTTCCCCGAGCAGCGCGAGCCCTGTGACTTCGCGGAGTCCGGACGCGGCCTCCGGCTCGTCCAGGGCCTCACCCACCGTTGGGGTACCGAGCCCCGCAAGCACGGGAAGTCCGTCTGGTTCGAGTTGGACGCGGCCGCGTGACCATCGAGGGGCTCGGGTTCCTGGTGCTGATCATCCTCGCGGCCGTCGTCGGCGCCGTCTGCCGGCTGCGGAGTGACGAGGTCAACGGCCCCGACGGCGCGCAGGGCCGCGAGATCGACCGCGCCGACCACCTCCCGGTCGAGCCGGTCGCCATATCCCGCTGAGCGCGGTCCGCCGAGCGGTGGAGCAGCGGGTCGCGCCCTGTCCGGGACAGGGCGCGACCGCTCGGCGACGGGCCCGCCGCCTCGTCCCCGGCGGATCGAACGGCTTCGCTGTTCAGCGCAGCCGGGACGAGGAGAGGATCGAGGCGAGGTGGGCGACCACCATGCCCCAGGTGATCACCGCGATCGCGGCGAGCGCGACGCGGGTCGGGCCGATGTTCCCGACCGCCGCGTCCGCGACCGCCGTGGCCAGCAGTACCAGCGAGGCCTCGATGCCGTTGGTCACCCGGTGGATCTTGAAGATCGAGGCGAGCCGGCGCGCTGTCGCGATTCCCTGCGAACGCGGCTGGGTCGACTCCTCGTCGGCCGGCAGGAGGCCGCTGCGGGCCCGGGCCACGTCCACCAGGTCCGTCGACGCCTTCAGCAGGACCACGCCCAGCGCGGTGGCCAGCCCGACCGAGATCCACAGGTCGGACCCACCGCGGGCCGCCCGGACGCCGGCCCCGATCATCAGCGCCGCGTCGGCCAGGTAGGCGCCGAGCCGGTCGACGTAGACGCCCGCCGTGCTGAACTGCCGCTTCCAGCGGGCCACCTCGCCGTCGACGCAGTCGAAGAGCAGGAAGCCCTGGAAGAGCAGGGCCGCCAGGATCGCGCCCTTCAGTCCGGGGATCAGCAGGGCGGCTCCGGCGCCGACGCCGCAGACCACCATCACCCAGGTCAGAGTGTTCGGCGAGACCGAGGTGCGGACCAGCTGCCGGGTCGTCCGCAGCGAGATCGCCCGCATGTAGAGGCGGCCCGCCCAGTGCTCGCCGTTGCGGCTCTGCAGCTTGGCCTGCGGCTGGCAGACCTCCCGCAGTTCGGCCAACGGCGGCGCAGCGACCTTCACGAATTCCTCCACCTGTCCGGCCGGGACTCAGAAACGATCACAGGGTACGGCCTGCCGTGACCAGGGTCCGGGGCGGGTCTCCGACGGCTCCCGCTGTCCCGCCGGGGCGGAGGTGCGGCGGTGCGCGGTCAGCCCGCGAAGGTCAGTGCGGCGGCCGCGACGAACAGTACCTGCAGGGCGGTGCGGGGGCCGATCGGGGTGACGCCGGGCAGTCGGCGCCGGGCGGCCGAGACGTTCGCCGGGAACATCGCGATCATCATGAGGATCAGGCCGGCGGACGCCGGCCGGGTCGTCGCCGGGACGAGGAGCAGGACGGCGCCGGCCAGTTCCAGCAGGCCGGTCAGCGTGATCAGCAGCTCCGGCCGGGGGAGGCCGGGCGGGACCATGGCGACGAGTCCGGTCCGCAGGCGCGGGAAGAAGTGCGCGAACGCGGTGAGCAGGAACATCGCGGCCAGTCCGACCCGCAGGGCGGGGTGCCAGCCGTCGAGCACGTCCACACCCAGCAGTCCGGCCAGGCGGGCCGCCAGGAATCCGGCGACAAGAGCGATCAGGGGTGCCATCTCGGCCTCCGAGGGTGCGGGGTGGTGCCCTGCGCGCAGAGCATCTTGACACCATCAAGTTATGGGCGGCCGCGTCATCTTGTCAATGACAAGTTATGATCGGGGCATGTCTGCCCAGCCCTATCACCACGGTGACCTGAGGAATGCCCTGCTCGCCGCGGCCGCCGAGGCCATCGAACAGAGCGGGCCCGCCGCGCTGAGCCTGCGCGAGCTGGCCCGCCGGGCCGGCGTCTCCCACGCCGCCCCCGCCCACCACTTCGGCGACAAGGCGGGACTGCTCACCGAGCTCGCCGCCCAGGGGTACGAGCTCCTCGCCGACTCGGTGCGCGCCGCCGGTCCGGACCTGGCCGAGGCGGGGATCGCCTACGTCCGGTTCGCGGTCGGGCACCGCGCCCACTTCACGGTCATGTTCGAGCCCGGCCTGTACCACCCGGACGACCCGCACCTGGCCGCCGCCCGGGCCCGCGCCGACGAGGCCCTGTCCGCCGCCCTCGCGGCGTCCGCCCCGGAGCACGCGCGGGAACACGAGCTCAAACTGGCGGCCTGGTCGATCGTCCACGGCTTCGCCCAGCTGTGGAACAGCGGGAGCCTGCCCGACCGCGACGGGGAGGACCCGGCGACGATCGCCCGCGCGGTGATCGGCAACCTGCTGCCCGGCTGACCCGCCCGGCGGCGGGTGGAGACCCACCCGCCGCCGACCCGTGCGGGCCGCGCGCCGGTCAGATCAGCGCCACCGCCGGCACCGGCGCGGTCCCGCCCCGGTGCAGCCAGGCACGCTCGGCGGCCGACCAGGCGGACGTGGTCAGCAGGTAGAGCGCGGCGGCCAGCGGGACCAGCGCCGCGAACAGCACGGTGCCGAACGACAGGTACGGGAGGAACGACATCCCCGGCTGCGCGGCCTGTTGGGGCGCGGCCGCCTGCGCCCGACGGGCCCGGCGGAAGTTGCTGTAGGCCACGGCGGCCAGCCCCGCGTACAGCACGCCGAACACGGCCCACTGCGCGGCGCCCTGCGCGCTGCCCGCGTGCAGACCGAGCGGGACACCGAACAGCGGGTGGCCGAGCAGGTCGTTCGGGGTGGTGAACAGCCGGTACATCACCGAGAAGAACGGGATCTGCACCAGCATCGGCAGGCACCCCGCGAGCGGCGACGCCTTCTCCTCCCGGTACAGCTCGGCGAGTGCGGCCTGCAGCTTCTCCGGCTTGCCCTTGTGCTTGCGGTTCAGCTCGGAGATCTTCGGCGCGAGCCGGGCCCGCGACTTCTCCCCGCGCGCCGCCGCCCGCGCCAGCGGGTGCAGGGCGAGCCGGACGCCGACGGTGAACAGGACGATCGCCAGCGCCGTCGGCACCAGCTGGGCAAGGGTGGCGACGACATCGTGGGCCAGGCCGACGGCCGGGTCGAGCACTGCGAAAACGGACATGATGGAGCGAGCCCTCCGGGGTCTCAACGTCTCAGGACATGAGTGATCTACGGAGGACGGCCGCGTCGACGGCGGTGGAGAAGTCGGTGTTACGCGGCCGCCGGGGCCGCGCCCGGGGCCCTGGGGCGTCGCCGGCCCCGGGCATCGGGATCACGCTGCGAGAGGAAGGCCGTGCGGAACGCGCGTCGCCGCAGCGTCCCGTCCCGTACGGCGGCCGGGGCCCGCGCGCCGAGCAGCCGCGCGGTGACCAGCGTCCCCGCGACCGCGCCGGCCAGCAGCACCACGGCCGCGGCGGCGGCCACCGAGGTCAGCGAGCCACCGTCGGTGAGCGCCTCCCCGGTCAGCACCCGGAGCAGGCCGAGCAGCATCGCGACCAATCCCACGACATGCTCCTCTCCCGCGCTCCGGACGTACCGACTCAAGACGTCGAGGACGATGGTAAGGCCTCCGGAGCCTTCCCGGTCAGGGGATGTTCATGGCGTAGACCCAGACCTGGGTGAACCCGTCGGTCCCGGGGCCCAGCCAGACCGTGGTGGCGACGGCCTCGTGCGCGGGAGGGAGTGACTCGAAGGTCCCCTCCCGCCGGTGCGGGAGCCGCTCCGGCCGTGTCCTTCCGCGCGCCGGGAATCGCCGATTCGCGCGCCGTAGCCAGGGGTGCTACGCGGGGCTACCTTGGAGGGATGAAGACGATTACCCAGCGGGAGTTCCGGAACAACTCCGCCGCGGTGATGGACGCGGTGGAGGCGGGCGAGACCTTCCACATCACCAGGAACGGGGTCGAGGTCGCGGAGCTGCGGCCGGTCGCGGAGCGGCGGCGGCTCACGGCGGAGGAGCTGGTGGCGCGGCACGTGAAGCTGCCGCGGGTGGACTACCAGCAGATGCGCAAGGAGGCCGAGGAGTACTTCGGCCCCGAGGAGCTGGTGGGCGACGAGGGCGACGACCCGTTCGAGCGGCGGCGTGGCTGAGCGGCGCAGGGCGTCCCGGCGGCGGCCGGCCGGGGTGCTGGACACCTGTGTCTACATCGACCTGGCCCTGCTCAACCCGGCCGAACTGCCGGCCGTGCCGGAGCTGACCGCGATCACGTTCGCCGAGTTGCAGCAGGGCGTCTCGATGGCGCGGGACGCGGCGAGCCGGGCGGCGCGGCTGGAGGTGCTGGGTGCGGCGATGGCCGACTTCGACCCGCTGCCCTTCGACGCGGCCGCCGCCGCCCGGTACGGGACGCTGGTCACCCTGACCATCGCCGCCGGGCGCCAGCCGCGTCCGCGCCGGATCGATCTGATGATCGCGGCCATCGCCTCGGCGCACGGGCTGCCGCTCTACACGCGCAACGTGGCGGACTTCCGGGGGCTGGGCACGGCGGTCGAGGTCATCGGGATCTGACCGGTCGGGACCGCTCTCCCGCGCGATTGCGGCCGGGGCCGGGCGGGGGAGGAGCGGTCCTCGCGCGGAGGGAGCCGGGGCGGCTCAGCCGAGCCGGACGGTCGTGCCGGTGGCGGCCGAGGCGCGGGCGGCCTCCAGCACGGTCAGGGTGGCGACGGCGTCGCGCGGGTCGACCGGCGGCGGGGTGCCCGGGGAGGCCAGGGCGGCCGCGATGCCGGTGTAGAAGGCGGGGTAGTCGCCCGGGTCGGTGGGGAGGGCGGTCGCGGACTCGTCCGTGCCGAGGGTGCCGTAGTGGGAGGGCTGGTCGACCCCCCACGGGGTGCCGGCGCGGCCGGTGCCGTCCGGGCGGTGACCGGCGCGCAGGTCCGCCTCCTGCGGGTCCATGCCCGACTTCACGTACCCGGCGGTGTCGCCCAGCACCCGCAGCCGGGGGCCGGCCAGCGGGGTGATGGCGCTGGTCCACAGGTGCGAGCGGGTGCCGGAGGCGTGGGTGAGGGCGAGGAAGGCGTCGTCGTCGACCACCGCGCCGTCCCGGCGGACGTCGATCTCGGCGTAGACCGTCTCGACCGGGCCGAACAGGGCGAGCGCCTGGTCGACCAGGTGACTGCCCAGGTCGTACAGCGTGCCGCCGACCTCGGCCGGGTCGGCCAGCTCGCGCCAGCCGGCCTTGGGCTTCGGCCGGAACCGCTCGAACCTGGACTCGAAGCGGTGCACCCGGCCGAGCGCGCCCTCGCGGACGAGGCGGGCGGCGGTGAGGAAGTCGCCGTCCCAGCGCCGGTTCTGGAAGACGGAGAGCAGGACGCCCCGGGACCGCGCCAGCGTGCAGAGCTCCTGGGCGTCGGCGGCGGTGGCGGCCAGGGGCTTGTCCACGACGGTGGCCAGCCCGGCGTTCAGCGCGGCCCGGGCGAGCGGGACGTGGGTGCGGTTGGGGGAGGCGATCACGATCAGGTCGAGCGCGTCCGGGTCGGCGAGCAGCTGCTCCGGGGTGTCGACGGCGCGGGCGCCGGGGTGCTCCCGCTGCAGCTGGGCGCGGCGGTCGGGGTTGGCGGTGACCACCGCGTCCAGCCGGAGCCCGGGGGTGCCGGCGATCAGCGGGGCGTGGAAGGCGGAGCCGGCCAGGCCGTAGCCGATCAGGCCGACCCGGAACGGTTCGTCGTGCTGGCGGGGAGGGCGCGCGGAGGGGCTCATGCGCCTTACTCAATCACGCGGTGCCCGATTGGCCCCGGTTTCGCGGCGGCCTCGTGACCGGCCGTCGGCGGCCCGGGACCCCTGCGGTGGCGGGCCGGGCCGGGGTCAGCGGGCGTGTGCGCCGGGGGTCCGGCGGCGCTGGCGGTGGACGACGGCGACGGTGGCGCCGGCGAGCAGGAAGGCCGAGCCGATCGAGGCGAGGATGCCGAGGGAGCGGTCGGAGCCGGTCTGGGCGAGGTGTTCGGGCGCGGCGCCCCGGGTGGGGGCCGGCGCGGCGGCCTGCGCGGGGGTCTGCGCGCCGGCCTGGGCGGCGGGCGTGGCCGGGGACGCCGGTGCGGGGGCGGCCGCCGCGGGCGGTGTCGGGCCGGGAGCGGTGGCGGCGGCGGCCACCGGTGCGGGGGCGGGGGTGGTGGTGTGGTCGTGTCCGGCGGGGTGCCCGGACACCGAGGTCGGGCCGCCCGGTGCCGTCGCGGGTGCCGTCGCGGGTGGGGGCACGGGCGCCGTCGCGGGCGCGGTGCCGGAGCCGTCGAAGACCACGTCCGAACAGGAGTAGAACGCCTCCGGGCTGTCCGAGCGCTGCCAGATCGCGTAGATCAGCTGGCGCCCGGTCTTCCCCGCCGGCACCGTGCCGGGCAGCACGTACGAGCCGTCCGTCAGCTGCGGGTCGGTGACCGTGAGGAAGGGCTGGGGCTCCAGGTTCGCCCAGGTCAGCGGCTTGGTCGGGGAGTAGCTGCTGTTGGTGACGAAGAGTTGGAAGGTGCCCCGGTGCGGCGCGGTGGCCCGGTAGCGGAAGGTGAACGCCGACCCGGCGGTGAGGTTCGTGGCGGGCCAGTCGGCGCGCGGCAGGTCCAGGCCCTTGTACATCTCCGATCCCGCGCTGCACAGCCGGCCGTCCGGGATCAGCTCGCGGTGGCGCCCGGCGGCGTCACCGATCCGCAGGCTCATCCAGTCGTACAGGGCGGCCGTGCCCCCGGCGGCCACGGCCGCCCGGCAGGCCGCCGACTTCGGATGCTCGGCGCCCTCCAGGTAGCAGCCCTCGATCCGGCTGAGCGGGTTCTGCATCGAGCCGTGTGCGGCGGCGGGGTCGCCACCGAGCCCGACGGTGAGGCCTGCGGTGGCGAGCGTGAGGACGGCGGCGGGGAGACGGCGGCGCACGGGCATGGTGAGGGGACTCCTTCGCGGGAGCGGGGTGAGGGTGGTGGCGTTCACGCTAGCCCGGGGGCACGGCCGTGCTGAGGGGCGATCAGAGCGGTTAGGGGTGGCTTAAGGAGCCGTTGAGGCAGGGGCGTTCGGCGCCCGGTCGCGCTGCCGACCGGCGGCGCGGGGGCGGCCGGCGCGTGCTCCGGACGCTCCGCGCGAGGGTCTGCCGCGGTCCGTGGGACGTCCCGGTGGGCGGGACGTACTGCCGTCGGGCTGGTGTGCGGATTAGGCTGTGCCCCGTTGGGGCAGCCAGCAGTACCCCCGGCGGTCCGGTGTCCCGAGGTGGGTCCGGCCGGTGGGAGGCGCAACGGTGACGGCGGTGCGCCGCAGATTTCGTACGACCATCGCAAGACGTGGCAAGACTTCGGGAGATACGCACGTGGCAGACCGCAAGCCCATCGAGTCCTGGCTGACCGACATGGACGGGGTCCTCATCCACGAGGGCACGCCGATCCCCGGCGCGGAGGAGTTCCTGCGCCGGCTGCGGGAGTCCGGCAAGCCCTTCCTGGTGCTGACCAACAACTCGATCTACACCCCGCGCGACCTCAGCGCCCGCCTGGCCGGGATGGGCCTGGAGGTGCCGGAGGAGTGCATCTGGACCTCGGCCCTCGCCACCGCGAAGTTCCTCAAGGGCCAGCGCCCGGGCGGCACCGCGTACGTGATCGGCGAGGCAGGCCTCACCACCGCGCTGTACCAGGCGGGCTACGTGCTGACCGACAACAACCCGGACTACGTCGTCCTCGGCGAGACCCGCACCTACAGCTTCGAGGCGCTCACCAAGGCGATCCGCCTGATCAACCAGGGTTCCCGCTTCATCTGCACCAACCCGGACGAGACCGGCCCGTCGACCGAGGGCGTGCTGCCGGCCACCGGCTCGGTCGCGGCGCTGATCACCAAGGCGACCGGCGTCGAGCCGTACTTCGTCGGCAAGCCCAACCCGCTGATGATGCGCGAGGCGCTGAACTCGGCCGGGGCCCACTCGGAGAGCGCCGTGATGATCGGCGACCGGATGGACACCGACATCGTGGCGGGCATGGAGGCCGGTATGGAGACCATCCTGGTGCTCACCGGCCTCACCGCGGCCGCCGACGTGGAGCGGTTCCCGTACCGGCCGACCCGGGTCGTCCAGTCGATCGCGGATCTGGTCGACCTGATCTAGCCTTCGCTCTGATGAATCGGGCCCTGCCCCGGCCGACGGCCGGGGCAGGGCCCGTCCGTTGTGTGCGCCTGTTGCGTATGCGGAGGAGGGGGCGGGATGAGTTCGGCGGGGGAGCCGGTCGGGCGGTCGGTCCGGGAATCGGTGCGGGAGCCGGTCCGGCAGCCGGTGCGGGAGTCCGTCGACGAGAAGCGGGTGACCTGGGCGGAGCTCTACTTCGACCTGGTCTTCGTCTTCGCGATCACTCAGGTCTCGGGTCTGCTGCACCACCACCACGACGGGGCCGGGGTCGCCCGGGCACTCGTGGTGTTCGTCCCGGTGTACTGGTGCTGGGTGGGCACCACCGTGCAGGCCAACATCCGCGACGTGGACACCCCGAGGGACCGGCTCGGCATCCTCGCCGTCGGGCTGGCCGGCCTCTTCATGGCGCTGGCCGTGCCCGGCGCCTACGAGGGCCGGGGCGTGCTGCTCGGCGCCGGGTACTGGGCGGCCCGGGTGGTGCTGCTGGTGCTGCTGATCCGCGTCCCGGGGGTCTGGCGCGGGCCCTACGGGGTGGGCGTGCTGGTCAGCGGGCCGCTGCTGTTCGTGGGCGGGCTGCTGCCGGAGGGGCCGCGGCTGGTGCTCTGGGCGCTGGGCGCGCTCTGCGACCTGTCCGGTCCGGTGCTGTTCCGCAACCGGCTGGCCGCCGTGGCGTACCACCCGTCGCACATGCCGGAGCGGTTCGCGCTGTTCCTGCTCGTGGCGCTCGGCGAATCGATCGTCGGGATCGGTGCCACGGCTGCCGCCGTCCGCCTCGACGCGGCCGAACTGGTCGCGGTGGCGGCGGCGTTCACCATCTCCTGCGGCCTCTGGTGGCAGTACTTCGTCTACGCGGCGGACGCCATGCGGCACGCCGTGACCGTCGCCGACTCGCGCCGGGACGTCATCCGACGGGTGTTCCAGTACGGCCACCTGGCCCTGGTGGCCGGGGTGATCGCGGTCGCCGTCGGCTTCGGCGAGACCGTGGCGGACCCTCGGCAGGCGCTCGGCGCGGGCTCGGTGGCGCTGCTGTACGGGGGCTGCGGACTGTACCTGCTGACCTTCGGCTACACCCGGTGGATGATGTTCCGCGCGGTGTCGACCACCCGGATCGTGGCGGCGGCGGTGGTGCTGGGCCTGGCGCCGGTGATGGTGCGGCTGCCGGCGATCGTGGTGCTGGTGGTGCTGGCCGTGCTGGTGGTGACGCTGAACGTGGTCGAGCACGTCCGGGTGGGACGGGCGGCGGGGGCGACGCCTTCGGGGGCGTCGACGGCTCCCGGCGTCGAGCGGGCCCCGGTGGCCGGCGCGTCGGCGGCCCCGCCGGAGGTGCCGGTGGCTTCGGCGGAGTGAGTTGTCGGTGGGGCTGTGTAGCGTTCGGTGTGCAAAGAGGGGCGTGTGGCGCGAGGGCTGCCGTACGCCGGAGGTCGGGGCGGTGCGGCGGTGAGCGGCCGTCCGGTGGGAGGTTGATGTCGTGACGGACACGGTCGAGGCAGGCGTGGTCGAGGCGGGCGAGGTCGAGGCGGTCGGAGCCGGCGGCGGGCTGGAGCTGCCGGAGTCCTGGCGCGAGGTGTTGGGCACCGAGACGGAGAAGCCGTACTTCGCCGAGCTGGCGGCCTTCCTGGCGGGGGAGCGCGCGGAGCACCAGATCTTCCCGCCGAGCGGGCAGGAGTTCTCGGCGCTGGAGGCCACGCCGTACGAGAAGGTCCGGGTGCTCGTCCTCGGCCAGGACCCGTACCACGACGACGGCCAGGCGCACGGCATGAGCTTCTCCGTGCTGCCGGGCACCAGGACGCCGCCGTCGCTGCGCAACATCTTCAAGGAGCTGGACGCCGACCTGGGCATTCCCGCTCCGGACAACGGCTACCTGATGCACTGGGCCGAGCAGGGGGTCCTGCTGCTCAACGCGGTGCTCACGGTGCGGGCGCACGAGGCCAACTCGCACAAGGCCAAGGGCTGGGAGAAGTTCACCGACGCGGTGATCAAGGCCGTGAGCGCGCGCGAGGAGCCGGTGGTCTTCGTGCTCTGGGGCAACTACGCCAAGAAGAAGCTGCCGTTGATCGACACCACGAAGCACGTGGTGGTCCAGGGAGCCCACCCGTCGCCCCTCTCCGCCAAGCTGTTCTTCGGCAGCCGCCCGTTCTCGCAGATCAACGAAGCGCTCGACGGCTTCGGTGTCGACCCGATCGACTGGCAGGTGCCGAACCTGAAGTAGGGCTGACCGGCAGCCGGGGCGGCACCGACCCGCGCGAGGGGGCCGACACCCGGCCCGCTCGCCGCCGCCCGCTGTTCACCGGCCCCGGCCGCCCGTCGGTACCCGGTGTGCGAAGCTGGGTGCCGACCCGGTCGTCGGACCGGTTCTGGGAGGGGCGGTACGTGCGCCGGGTATGGCGAGGGGCGGGGTTCCGGCTGGCCGCGGGGGCGGCGGTGCTGGGGCTGACGGCAAGTGTGGCGGGCTGCGCGGGCGGGAGTACGGCCGCCGGTCCGGGGCGAGGACCAGGGGCGGCGCCCGCGTCGAACGGGGCCGGTTCGCCGAGCGGGGCCGGTTCGCCGAGCGGCGGACCGGCCGGCACCGGGCCCGCCCAACTGCCCGGCCAGACCTTCTACGTCTCCGACCGGACGTCCGCCGCCCAGCAGCTCGTCGTCCTGCGTGGTCAGGGGCGGACGGCCGAGGCCGACACCCTCGACAGGATCGCCTCCCAGCCCTCCTCGCAGTGGCTCGGGGACCAGGAGGCCAGGGGCATCGTCGAGCAGGTCGGCCGCCGCGCCGCCGCGGCGGACCGCACCCCGGTCTTCGTCGCCTACAACATCCCGCACCGCGACTGCGGCCAGTACTCGGCCGGCGGCGCGACCGACGCGGCCTCCTACCGTTCCTGGATCACCGGCGTGGCGGAGGCGCTCGGCGACCGCAAGGCCTGGGTGGTGCTGGAGCCGGACGCCGTCGCGCACACCCTGGACGGCTGCGGGGTGAAGGACGCGGCCGCCGCCGAGCGGTACGGTCTGCTGGCCTTCGCCGTACAGGAGTTGAAGAAGCGCCCACAGGTCCGGGTCTACCTGGACGCGGGCAACCCCGGGTGGGCCCAGGACCCGTCGGCGATGGCCGAGGCGCTCAGCAAGTCCGGCGCCGCCGTGGCGGACGGCTTCGCCGTGAACGTCTCCAACTTCTACGGCACCGACCGGAACGCGGCGTACGGCGCGGAACTCTCCGCCGCGCTGGGCGGGAAGCACTTCGTCATCGACACCAGCCGCAACGGCAACGGCCCCTTGAGCAGCGAAGCCTGGTGCAACCCGCCCGGCCGCGCGCTGGGCGAGCCGCCCACGGTCACCACCGGCCGGCCCGGCGTCGACGCCTACCTGTGGATCAAGAACCCCGGCGAGTCCGACGGCGAGTGCGGCCGGGGCGAGCCCCGGGCGGGCGAGTTCTGGCTGCCGTACGCGCTGGGCCTGGCACGCGGCGGCGCGTGACCGCGACAGAGAGGGTGTCTCAACGCATGGGCGGACGACTCGGGGTGTCCGGCGGCGGTCCGGCGGAGTCAGGCGGAGTCAGGCGGTCACCTGGATCCAGCGGGCGACCGACGGGGTGCCGGCCGCGTCCGTCACGAACAGCATGTACCAGCCGGGCGGCAGCAGATCGGGGTTGGCCGGCAGGGTGAGCGCGACACCGCCCGCCGTGCGCGGGCCGATGCCCAGGGCCACCGAGCGCTGTTCGACGTCCGTCGCGTGGGTGACCGAACTCGGCCGGATCAGCTTGGCGGTGGCGATGCCCTCCGGCTTCGGCGAGTTGACGGTGACGGTGCTGCCGATTTTCGCGGCGGCGGGTGCGTCGGTCAGCTGCGGGCGCTCGCCGTGGAACAGGTACGGCGGGGTGTAGATCTCGATCCGCTGCTCGAAGGTGCCCGGCTCGGTGTCGGCCTTGTCGGCGAACAGCGGGTCGGAGCCGAGGACCACCACCCGGCCGTCCGGCAGCAGCAGGGCCTCCGCGTGGTAGTTCCGTCCGACGGTCGGCTCGGCGGCGGTGCCGAAGGTGTTGGTGTCCGGGTGGTAGATCTGCGACGTGAGCACGTCGCTCCGGTGTTTGCCGCGGTAGTCGCGGGAGCCGCCGGTGGTGAACACGGTGTCGTTCGGCAGGACGACGCTGTTGAGGTAGCGGGTGCCGCCGGCGGGCAGGTCCGGTCCCGGGGTGAAGGCGGGCTTCGGGGCGGAGAGATCCGCGATGTCGGTGCGGGCGGTGGAGAGCGGTGACTCGCCGACGCCCCCGCCGCCGAGGACCATCACCTTCTGTGCCTGGGCGGGCGGCAGCAGCACCGAGGACGAGGTCTCGGTGAGGTGCGGGTCGCGCAGACCCGGGACCGGCTGGAAGCTGTTGTCCCTCAGATCCCAGAGCCCGGGGTCGCGGCCCTTGTCCGCCGGGCCGTAGCCCGCGTTGGAGCCGGAGTAGAAGAGCTTGCCGGAGGCGGTCAGGAAGATCGACGGATAGGTGGGGAAGTAGCGGTCGGGCGCCTTGGACCAGGTCTTGCGCACCGGGTCGTAGATCTCGTTGTCGTTGCCGCTGAGGATCTGCCCGGTGTCGTCCAGCCCGGAGACGGTGACCACTCGCCCGTCACCGAGGCCGGTGAGCGTCGGGTACCAGCGGGCGTACGCCATGTCGGTGACCTGTTCGTACAGTTCGGTGTCCGGGTTGAACTCGAAGGCGGAGCGGATGCCCTGGAAGTCCTGCTTCTCCAGGGTCATCCGGTCGGCCATGCCGTAGAGGTTGTGGGCGTCGGCACCGGTCAGGCCCTTGATCGTGTACTGGGCGGGGGAGTTCTCCACGGACCCGGTGCCCGGTGCCACCGCCTCCACGAACACGTGCTGCTCGCCGGCCTTCACCACGGTCCGGTCGCCGGAGCCGGTCTTCGCCGCGGCCGGGACGGTCACCTCGGCGGTGGACGCGTACGCGCGACCCCCGGGGGAGGTGAACACCGTGCCCTTGGGGAACGTGCGGGCCGCCTCCGGGTTCTCGTTGCGTACCCGCATGGTGCCGGCCGCCTTCTTCACGGCGCCGTCCAGAGCCTCGTAGCGCAGGGTGCCGCCGGCCACCAGCAGCCGGCCGTCGGCCAGGGCGGTGTGACCGCCGCAGAACATGTCGGCCGGAGTGGGTATGTGCTTGTAGGTGTTGGTGGCGGGGTCCCAGAGCAGGCTCTTGAAGGAGCCCGCGGCGAAGCTCCGTTCGCTGTTCCCGGACCCGGCGATGATCAGGACCTTCCCGGTGCGCAGCAGGCTGGCGTGGACGGCGTTGATCCGGAACTCGGCCGGGAGGACGAGGGTCTGCCAGTGGCCGTACTCGGCCTTGTACTCGGGGCGGTTGATCACGTACTGGTGGTACTGCTCGTCGGCGAATCCGAGTACGGCCGGTGCGTTCATTCCGGCCACGGTCAGGGCGACCGTGCTGCCGAGGGCGAAGCGCTTGGCGCGGCCGGCGTTGCGGATCTTCACGGTGGTCGGTCCCCTCGTGCTGCGGGTTCAACGGTGTGGGTCGGGTGGGGCGTGATCGGTGGGCGCGTGGTCAATGGGTGCGGCCGGCCGGCGCGGTGGTGCTCTCCTGGGCGGGTGCCTGGGCGCGGTCCTGCCGCGGAACGGTGATCGTGGGGGCGGCCGGTGTCGTGGTCGCGGCGCCGGTGATCGAGAGGGTCGAGGTGGGCCGGGCGCGCCCGCGGCGGACCGCGTCGGCGGCCAGCACCAGCATCGGCAGCAGGCTGAGCAGGAGGGCCACGCAGGCCCAGGTCCGCATGGCGACGTGGTCGTGGCCGGTGAAGAAGGAGGCGGTGAGCGCGCCGCCGAACACCAGCGTCCAGAACAGGTGGATCCGGAAGGTCGCCACCCGGTCGCGGCTGGCCGACCGGCTCTTGGGGGTCACCACGAAGCGGCTGCGCAGCCGGAGCAGCGCTTGCAGGAACGATGCCGCGTAGATCGGCCCGCAGAGCGCCGACATCATCATGCCCGCCACACCGGACGACCCGGCCGGCTCGTGCGGGCTCACGTTGTGCTTGCGGTTCCAGGTGTAGAGCAGCACCTGCAGAGCGGCGGCGTCGCTGTACAACATCATCCAGATCTCCGAGGAGACGTGGACCCCCGACGCTCCGAAGCCCAGGTAGAGCACGCTCGACACCCCGCCGAGCAGCCAGGTCAGCGCGGCCATCGGGTAGAAGCAGACCATCAGCGAGTAGTTGAGCAGCCGGCCGGGCGACAACTGCCGGGCCGCGCGCCAGTACTGGGTCAGGAGTGTCTCGTAGGTGCCCCGGCTCCAGCGGAGTTGCTGGGAGAAGAAGTCGGTCCAGGAGGACGGTCCTTCGCCGACCGCCAGCACGTCCGGGGTGTAGACCGACTTCCAGCGCGCGCCGGTGGCCGGGTTGCGGCGGCGGTGGAACTCCAGCCCGGTCGCCATGTCCTCGGTGATCGAGTCGTAGAGCCCGCCGATCGACTGCAGGGCGCTGATCCGCACCGCGTTGTTGGTGCCGACGAACATCGGTGCGCCGTAGCGGTTCCCCGCTCGCTGGATCAGCGCATGGAAGAGGAACTGCTGGCTCTCCGAGAACTTGGTGACCGCCGAACCCGAGCTGCGGTAGTTCCCGTACACCTGAGGGCCGACCACGAATGCCACGTCCGGGTCCCGGAAGTACCCCAGCATCCGCTCGCCGAACTCGGGCAGCGGGACGTGGTCGGTGTCCACCGAGATCCAGAAGTCGTAGTCGGCGCCGTGGGCCTGGAGCCAGCTGTTGTAGTTGCCGTGTTTGGTCCCGGCGCGGAACCGGCCCTTGGGCTGGTTCCAGCGCTCGACCCCGCGCCGGCTGAAGTACCGCGTGCCCAGGTGGGCACAGAGGGCGCGCAGGGCAGGATCGTTTCCCTCGTCGAGCAGCCAGACGTCGTACGGGCCGTCGTGCCGGACGGCGCGCGCGGCGGTCAGTGTCCGGTGCACCATCTCCGGCGGCTCCTTGCCCGGCACGCAGGTGGTGAGGAACGCGACGCGGGTGCCCGACTCGGGGGTGACCGGGACGGGGTCGCGGGCGACCAGCGTGGCGTGTGTGTTGGAGACGACGTTGACCAGGCGGAACACCTCCACGACCGCGATGATCGTGATCATCGCCTTGTCGGCGATCAGCAGCCAGGAGTGCGTCTCGCCCGGCCGGACCGGCCAGTGGTCGGGGAGTAGCAGCCAGATCAGGAGGACCGACTCGACCGCCGGGGCGGCCAGCAGGAGGAGTGCTGCCCGGATCCGGTGCGGCTCCCGGCGCAACAGGCTGCGGTACTGGACGCGGTAGGGGGTGGGGGCGTCCGGCGGGCCGGGGGTGCCGGCCGGTCCGGCGAGGCGGCTGAAGTGGGCGTAGTCGTAAGGGGCTTCGGGGACGGGCACGGAGGCCAGGGCGTCGCCGACGGCATGACCGGGTGAGCTCTCCGCGTCCGGACGCCGCGAGAACATTCTGATCATGTGTGGCTCCCCCCGTGGCAGGCCGTTCGGGCCGACCCGTTCGTGCGTGCTCCGACCGGAGGTATGCGATCCAGCGCCCTGTGCTGGGTCTGGGTGTCGTGAACGACCGCTCCCCCCGGAGCCCGGCCTTCGAGGCGGTGCGCCGCCCGGTCAACTACGCCGTTTCCAGGCAGTTCCGGGTCGCCCATCGGTAAAACGTGTACGACCGATGATTTCGCGCGGCCACCCGGTCACTTCGAACGCGGGATCCCGGCACGCTCTCCGGACTCCCCTTCGGGGTGTGCGGGATCCTTGGCTTCCCCAACTCTCCCGGAGCATGGGGGTGATCGCAACCGATCTGAGGAATGATCATTGCGCGAGAGTGAAGATATGACGATTCCCGGCCATATGAGTATGCATTGGTGTTATGGAGGGATGATTCGCGCGGCGGGTGCTTCGGGTCGATCGTATGAATGCCCGAAGGCCGGATCGCCATCCGGGCGGTCCGGCCTTCGGGTCGTCTGCGGGGTGCCTCGGGGGCACCCCGGGGTTCAAGTGCCTTGCCGTGGTCCTTCAGGCCTGCCCTTGCGTCAGATCCCGGGCGAGCCGGTGGCCGGTAGGGGGAGAGGGCCGGAGAGCGGTGGCAACAGGGTCGGCCCCGTCACCGCCCGGACGTCGTCGAACGACACACCCCCGGCCGTTTCGACCAGACGCAGCCCGTCGGGGGTGACGTCGATGACGGCCAGGTCGGTGACGATGCGGTCCACGACTCCCCGGCCGGTCGCCGGGAGCGACAGCTCCTCGACGATCTTCGGTGAACCGTCCTTGGCGGTGTGCTCCATGACGACGATCAGTCGTCGGGCGCCGTGCACGAGATCCATGGCGCCCCCCATGCCCTTGACCATCTTTCCCGGGATCATCCAGTTGGCGAGATCGCCGGTGGCCGACACCTGCATCGCACCGAGCACCGAGACATCGATCCGGCCGGCCCGGATCATGCCGAAGGAGAAGGCGGAGTCGAAGTACGCGGCACCGGGGGCGACGGTCACGGTCTCCTTGCCCGCGTTGATCAGGTCGGGGTCCTCGCTTCCCGCCATCGGGTACGGGCCGACGCCGAGGATGCCGTTCTCCGAGTGCAGCACCACCTCGACGCCCGGCGGGAGGTGTTGGGGGATCAGGGTCGGCAGACCGATGCCCAGATTGACGTACTGCCCGTTCCGGAGTTCCCGGGCGGCCCGCGCGGCGAGCGCGTTCCGGGGATCCGTCGCCCGGCCCGCGGTGGGAGCGGCGGACGGTGAGCCGGCAGAGGCAGAGGCAGAGGCAGAGGCAGAGGCAGCGGCAGGGGCAGGGGCAGGGGCAGGGGTGGACGGTGCGGTGAAGGTCTCGGTGGTCATCGTGATCAGGCCTCCTGGAGCGCGGCCAGTACGGTCCGGCGCTCGATACGGCGGTCGGTGGGGTCGGCGAGTACCACGCGGTCGACGTACACCCCGGGCAGGTGGACGGCGTCCGGCTCCAGCACGCCGGGTTCGACGATCCGGTCCGCCTCGACCAGGGTGACCCGGCCGGCGGTGGCACAGAGCGGGTTGAAGTTGCGGGCGGCGGCGTGGAACACGCAGTTCCCGTGCCGGTCCGCCACCTCGGCGCGGACCAGCGCGAAGTCGGCGGTGATCGCCTCCTCCAGCACGTAGCGGCGGCCGCCGAACTCTCGGACCTCCTTCGGTGGCGAGGCCAGCGTCACCGACCCGTCCGCGCCGTAGCGCCAGGGCAGCCCGCCCTCCTCGACCTGGGTGCCGACCCCGGCCGGGGTGTAGAACGCGGGGATGCCCGCGCCCCCGGCCCGCAGTCGCTCGGCGAGGGTGCCCTGCGGTGTCAGTTCCACCTCCAACTCGCCGGAGAGGTACTGCCGGGCGAACTCCTTGTTCTCGCCGACGTAGGAGGAGATCGTCCGGGCGATCCGGCCGGCCCGCAGCAGGAGGCCCAACCCCCAGTCGTCCACCCCGCAGTTGTTGGAGACGACGTGCAGTCCGGTGGCGCGGGTGGCGGCCAGGGCGCCGATCAGAGTGCTCGGGATGCCGCAGAGGCCGAAGCCGCCGACGGCGAGCACGGCTCCGTCGGGGATGTCGCCGACCGCGTCGGCGGCGGAGTCCAGGACCTTGTCCACAGGGTCACCTCATGAGGGGGAAGGGGCGGAAGGAACGGCGGGGGTGGAGTGGCGGGCGGGCCGCGGCCGAGGGTGTGAGGGAGGGAGGCTGACGACGCGGGGCCGGCCGGTGCCTCCCCGTGCTCCACCACCGTCACCGTGTGAGGGGCACCGCGGCCATGGCGACCGGCCCCACGGAGGTGTGCGGCCACATGGCCGGCGCCCACATCCAGTGCCCGGCGGGAGGGTTCGGACCCGACGGTATGGCGGGCAGGGCCACAGCCGAGCGCGTCGATACGGCGCCCGGGCACATGTCGCAGCCTTCACCCCACACCTACGGTTCCGGCATCCACCCCGCCGCACCCTCAGGAGTCGGTCACCATGCGCAGCTCGACAGCCCCCACCAGGACCGCCTCCGACGTCGCCGTGGGCTCGGCCGCCTCGGGCGGGCCGGGGCGCAGGCTCGCCGCCGCCGCGGCCTGCGTGCTGCTCGCGGCCGGCTGCGCCAAGGCCGGTACCGCGGGCACCACGACGGCGGACGGGGGCGGCTCCAAGAGCCCGGTCAAGGTCGGCCTGGTGTACTCCAGGACCGGGCCGCTGGCCGCGTACGGCAAGCAGTACCTGGAGGGCTTCAAGGCCGGGCTGGCCTACGCGACCAAGGGCACCGGAGCGGTCGACGGACACCGGATCGAGTTCGAGGAGCAGGACGACGCGGGGGATCCGGCCAAGGCCGTGTCGGCCGCCAAGGACCTGATCGGCAAGGGTCACAAGATCCTGGCGGGCTCCACCGCCTCGGGCGTCGCCCTCCAGGTCGGACCGATCGCCGCCCAGAACAAGGTGCTCTTCATCAGCGGACCGGCCGCCGCCGACAAGGTCACCGGGTTGAACGCCTACACCTTCCGGTCCGGCCGCCAGTCCTACCAGGACATCAGGACCGCGGCCTCGTTCATCGGGGACGTCAAGGGCCGGAAGGTCGCCGTGCTGGCTCAGGACAACGCCTTCGGGCAGGCCAACGTGGCCGCCGTCAAGGCGGTGCTCGGAGCGCAGGGCGCTACGGTCGACTCGGTCCTCGCCCCTCCGAGCGCGACCGACCTGACCCCGTTCGCCACCCAGGCCAAGGCCGCCAAGCCCGACCTGCTGTTCGTCGCCTGGGCCGGCGACACCTCGTCGGCCCTGTGGACGGCCCTGAGCCAGCAGGACGTGTTCGCCGACACCAAGGTCGTCACCGGGCTCGACCTCGCCGCCTCCTACCCGCTCTTCGGCCCGGCGGGCGAGAAGATCTCCTTTCTGAACCACTACTTCGGCGGAGCCGCCGGCACCCCCGTGGAGAAGGCCATGGACGACGCCGTCACCGCGGGCGGCGGAAAGTCCGACATCTTCACTCCGGACGGCTTCACCGCCGCCCAGATGATCGTGCACGCCGTGGAGAGCGCCCACGGTTCCGCCGATGACACCTCGGCCCTGGTGAAGGCGTTGGAGGGCTGGAGCTTCGACGGGGTGAAGGGACGGACCACGGTACGGGCCGAGGACCACGCCCTGCTCCAGCCGATGTTCCAGGTCAGGTTGACCGGCACCGGTGCGGCGGCCAAGCCCTCGGTGGAGAGGACGCTGACCGCGGACGAGGTGGCGCCCCCGGTCACCCCGATGGCGGGCTGATCACCGTGCCCCGTCCCGATTCGTCCACCGTGGCCGCGCCGGTGCTTCGACTGGCCGGCCTCGGCTGGTCCGTCCGTGGCGTACCGATCGTCGAGGACGTCTCCTTCTCGGTCGGGGAAGGTGAGTTCATCGCCTTCATCGGGCCGAACGGTGCTGGTAAGACCTCCCTCTTCAATCTCATCTCCGGTATCTGTCCGGCGAGCAGCGGCAGCCTGGAACTCGACGGTGCCGACATCACCACCGAGGCCGTCCACGCCAGGGCGCGCCGCGGACTCGGGCGTACCTTTCAGACCTCCTCCCTCTGGCCGGGGATGACGGTGGCCGACCACGTCCGGCTGGCCGCACAGGCCGCCGCCGGACCGCGAGTCTCGTACCGGCTCTGGCGCCGCGCAGACCGCTACACGGACCAGGTGGCCGCGACCCTGGAGCGCACCGAACTCGCCCATCGGGCGGGCACCGTGGCGAGCGCGCTCTCCCACGGTGAGAAGCGCAAGCTCGAACTCGCCGTTCTGTTGGTCTCCGATCCCCGGCTCATCCTGCTGGACGAGCCGATGGCCGGGGTCAGCGCGGAGGAGGTGCCGGCCCTCACCGCCCTGATCCGCTCCGTGCACCGTGACCTCGGCCGCACCGTACTGATGGTGGAGCACCACATGGACGTCCTGCTCGGCCTGGCCGACCGCCTCGCCGTGATGCACCACGGCACGCTGCTTGCCTTGGACACCCCCGAGGCCGTGATGGCGGATGCCGTCGTTCAGCAGGCCTACCTGGGCGAGGCGCTGTGATCGACTCCTCTCGCTCCTCCGCTCGCCCCGCCGCGTCGCCCTCCTTCGCCTCCGCCGCTCCCGGGGTGGACGGCCGGGCTGCCGCTGCCGGCCCGGCCTCGGCCGGATACCTCCTCTCGGTCCGCGATCTGCGGGTCGTCATCGACGGGTCGCACATCCTGCACGGAGTCGACTTGGACGTGGCGACCACCGGTGTCACCGCTCTCCTGGGGCGCAACGGCGCCGGCAAGACCACCACGGTCAGGGCCGTGATGGGGCTCGTGCCACGCACCGGCAGCGTCCTGTTCGACGGGACCGAACTCTCCTCTCTGCCTACCCACCTGGTGGTCCGCCAGGGCATCGGATACGCCCCCGAGGACCGCGGGATCTTCGCCGGTCTCACGGTCGCCGAGAACCTGCGCCTCGCCGAGCGGAGCCGAAGCCGGAGCCGGAGCAGAGGCCGGGATCAGGACCGAGGCCGAGGCCGGGACCGGGACCGGGACAGCGAACCGGACTACCACCTCGTCCACGAGTTGTTCCCCGAACTCAAGCAGCGGGCCGGCCAGTTGGCCGGAACGCTCTCCGGCGGCCAGCAGCAGATGGTGGCCATCGGCAGGACCCTGCTCAACCGCAATCGGCTGATCATCGCCGACGAGCCGACCAAGGGGCTGGCCCCCAAGATCGTCGCCGAGGTGGCCGACGTACTGGCCCGCGCGGCCGAGGCCGTTCCCGTCCTCCTGGTCGAGCAGAATCTCGCCCTCGTCCGCCGCCTGGCCGGAGCCTGTGTCGTCCTCGCCGACGGCCGCGCCGCCCACCGGGGCGACACCGCCGAGTTGTTGGCCGACGAGGAGGCGGCCCGCCGCCTCCTGGGTGTCGGTAGCCACCGCCCCGGCGCCGGCTCCTCGGCCGCGCCGGCCGGCCTCTCGGAGGGTGGTCCGGATCCGGCCGCTGCTCCTGTCACCCCGGAGGTGAACCCCTGATGGACACCATCGTTCTCCTTTCCTGTACCGGACTCGGTCTGGGGGCGCTGTACTTCCTGGTGGCCTCCGGTCTCTCGTTGATCTTCGGACTGATGGACGTGCTCAACTTCGCGCACGGCGCCCTGCTCTCCATCGGCGCCTACGCGACCTGGTGGGCCGGCGTGGAGGCCGGCTTCCCCTTCTGGCTGGCGGTGCCGTTCGGCACTCTGGTGGGGACGGCGGCCGCCGTCCTGTTGGAGCTCTTCCTGATCCGGCCGCTCTACAGCCGCCCCCGGGACCAGATCCTCGCCACCGTCGGCGTCGGTCTGGCCGTGCCCGCTCTCCTGATGGGCATCTGGGGCGCGGACGCCCGCCCCTTCCCGCAGCCGGCTCTGCTCTCCGGCACCTGGTACCTGCTCGGTGCGACCGTCCCGGTCAACCGCTTCGTGCTGGTGGCCGCCGCCGGCCTGCTGTTGCTCGCTCTTCGGTTGTTCCTCGCCCGTACCCGCTACGGGCTGATCGTCCGGGCCGGCGTCGAGGACCGGGCGATGGTCACGGCGCTCGGCATCGACGTGCGCAAGGCGTTCACCCTCGTCTTCGCCATCGGTGGTGCCGCCGCCGCGCTCGGCGGTGCCCTCGGCGGCCTCTACTTCGGTTCGCTCAATCCCGGCCAGGGGACCGGGCTGCTGATCTTCGCCTTCGTCGTCGTCGTGATGGGTGGCATGGGCTCGGTCACCGGGGCGGCCGTGGCCTCGGTGTGCGTCGGCCTCGTCCAGCAGTTCGCCAACTACTACACCGCTGCGGGGCTCGGCGACCTCTCGGTCGTCGTCCTGCTGGCCGTACTGCTTCTCGTACGACCCCGCGGACTCACCGGGAGGCTCGCGTGAGTACCAAGACCCCTGACACGAGCACCGACGGCACCGCGGCCGGCCTCGCCACGGCCGGTTCGGCAGGGGGGACTGACACCAGCCCTGCCGAGAGACATTCTGGACGGGCGGACACGAACCGCGCCATCCCTCGAACAGGTGAATCAATCGCCGAGCGCTCGACAGCGGTGCACCGGGCGCTACGCTGGTGCCCGATCGCTCTGCTGATCCTGCTCCTTGTCGCCCCTTATAGTGCGCTTCCCGTCCCGGGACTGCTCGACGGCCCGCTCGGCAGCCCGGGAAGCCTCCAACTCCTCGCCCTGTGCCTGCTCTACGGGGCACTCGCCACCGGCTACGACCTCCTGCTCGGCCGTACCGGACTGCTCTCCTTCGGCCACGCCCTCTACTTCGCGACCGGCCTCTACGCCACCAACCTCGGCATGCTGGAGCTCCGACTGCCGTTCGCCGCGGCGGCGCTCTTCGGGGTCGCCTGTGCCGTCGCGCTGGCCCTGCTGCTCGGCTCGGTCAGCCTCCGCGTCACCGGCATCGGCTTCTCCATGGTCACCCTGGCCTTCGCGCAGGCCGGTTCGATCCTCGTCCAGCGCAACCCGGGCGGTATGACCGGCGGCGAGGAGGGCCGGTCCGCCCCGGCGGATCGGCTGCCCGCCGCCCTCCTGGGCATCGAGAACACCGCCAACCTCTACTGGATCGCCGTCGCCTACCTGGTCCTCACGCTGGCCGCCGTCCACTGGGCCGTCGGCTCGCCGGTCGGAAGGGTCTGGGAGGGTGTCAAGGAGAACGAGCGCCGGGTCGAGGTCCTCGGACTGCGGCCCTACGGCTACAAGTTGATCGCCTTCGTCCTCGCCGGAGGCCTTGCCGGGGTGGGCGGTGTGGTGTACCTGTTGCTGACCGGGGGAGCCACCCCGCAGGCCGCCACCTCCGACGCGACGCTCTCGCTCCTGGTCATGGTCGTCCTCGGCGGGTCGGGCACGCGCTGGGGCCCGCTGGTGGGCGGCGTCATCTACACCTGGGCCGGCCATCGGCTCGGCGACGTCGCCAACTCGGAGACGATCGCGGACCTGCCCGCCGCTCTCCGTGTCCCGCTCTCCCAGCCGCTGTTCCTCCTGGGCGGCCTCTTCGTCGCGGTGGTCTATCTGCTGCCCGGCGGCCTGGCCAGACTGCCCGCCCGCATCCGTGCCGCCCGTTCCGTCCGCTCGGCCCGGGCCACGAGCCGCTCCGGTGCCGACCGTTCCCGTCCCTCAGGAGGTAGTCCCGCGTGAACCAACCGCCGCAGCACCCCGAAGAGCTGGCGGTCCCGGTGCCCGGTGGGGACTTGGCGGTGCTCCGCTGGCCCGCCACCGTACCCGGAGCCCCGACCGTGGTGGCCCTGCACGGCATCACCGCCAACGGCCTCGCCTGGTTCGAGGTCGCCCGGGTGCTCGCCGGCCGGGCGACCCTGCTCGCGCCGGACCTGCGCGGGCGCGGCGCCAGCCGTACCGTCGGTGGGCCGTACGGCCTGGCCCGGCACGCGGACGACGCGGCGGCCCTGATCGGCGCCCTCGACCTGGGGCCGACCGTCGTCGTCGGCCATTCCATGGGCGCCTGGATCACGGCGTTGACCGCGGTACGGCACCCGGAACTCGTCAGCCGGGTCCTGCTGGTCGACGGAGCGGTCAGCTTCCCGGTCCCGGCCGGCGTCCGGTCCGAGGACGCGCTGGCCGCGGTTCTCGGACCGGCGCTGGCGCGGCTGTCGATGACCTTCCCGGACCGTGCGGCCTACCGCGCGTTCTGGCAGCGGCACCCGGCCTTCGGCGCCGGCTGGTCCGACGGCATCGACGCCTACACCCAGCGCGATCTCGTCGGTGCCGAGCCCGAACTGCGTTCCGCCTGCGTACTGGAGGCCGTTCGGCTCGACGGTGAGCAGGTCCTGTTGGATCAGGACGCGGCCGCCGCCGTGCACCGACTGCCCTGCCCCGGTGAGCTGCTGTGGGCGGAGCGTGGACTGCTCGACGAGCCGCAGGGCCTCTACGACACCGAGCGGCTCGCCGCTGCCGGGCTGGATCCGGCCCGGGGGGTGGCCGCGAGCCTCGTACCGGACACCAATCACTACTCGATCCTCTGGAGCCGGGCCGGCGCCGAGGCCGTGGTGCGAGGTCTGCTCGGGACGGGACCTGACGCCGCGCGGGGGCTCCGGTAGCGGATCGGCCGGCGGGGCGCCGCCACCCCGCCGGCCGTCTCCTCGGCACCTCAATGCCGAGGGGCGCTCACCCGGCGGCGCCGAGGAAGGTCTCCCACCCGCCGGCCGGCGCCTGTCCGACGTTCAGCGAACGCAGCTTGCGGAGGGTGGACTGGTCCTGGGCCTCCAGCCAGTCGACCAGCTGGCGGAAGGAGACCAGCCGGACCTCCGGCTTGGCCGCGATGGTCTTGAGCGTCTCCTCGACGGCGTCCATGTAGATGCCGCCGTTCCACTGCTCGAAGTGGTTGCCGATGAAGAACGGCGCGCGGTTGCCGTTGTAGGCACGGTCGAACCCGGCCAGATAGGCGTCCCGGGCCTGGGTGCGCCAGTCGTTGTACTTGGACGGGTCACCCTTGGTACTGCCGGAGGACTGGTTGGCGAGGATGTTGTAGTCCATCGAGAGGACCTGGAACGCGTGCCCGGGGAACGGGATGCTCTGCAGCGGGAAGTCCCATATCTTGCCGTCCTGCACCTTCTGCGGCCATATTTGCTGACCGCCTGAGGAGCTGGCGTCGTACTTCCACCCCAGGGCGGCCGCGGTCGGCAGCAGTGCCTTCTGCCCTTCCAGACAAGGGGTGCGCCCGCCGATCAGTTCCTTCTTGTAGTCGAAGGGGAGCGGGTCGACATCGGTGAAGCCGGTGTTGGTGCGCCACTGGGTGACGAAGGAGACCGCCTGGTCGATCTCGCTCTGCCAGTCCTCGGGAGTCCACTTGTTGACGCCGTTGCCGTCCGGACGGGTCGAGCAGAAGTGCCCGTTGAAGTGGGTGCCGATCTCGTGGCCGGACTGCCAGGCCTGGCTGATCAGTTTGAGCGTGCTCTTGACCGCCCCGTCCGAGAGGTAGGGGATGTCGGACGCGCCGACCGCGTGCTTCGGCGGGTGGTACAGATCGGCCTTGCCCTTGGGGAGGGTGTAGATGCCGGAGAGGAAGAAGGTCATGGCGGCCTTGTGTTCCTCGGCAAGCTTGAGGAAGCGGGGGAACTGGCCGTCGTCGGTGCCGCCGGCGCCGTCCCAGGAGAACACCACGAACTGCGGCGGCCGCTCACCGGGCTTGAGCTTCTCCGCCTTGGGCTGATTCGGCTGGGGGCCGGTGTCGGAGGTGGAGCCGTCGCCGATCGGAGTCCCCTTGGACGCGCCCTTGGTCGGGGTGCCGTTCCCCGTCGGTCCGCCACTTCCGCTGCCGGTCGGATTCGGGGCGGACGAACTCGACCCTGAGCCCGCTCCGCCGCTGGAACACGCCGCCACCGCCCCGAGCGCCACGGTCGCGGCGGTGGCACTGAGCACGGTCCTGCGCGAGATGCTGGTCATGGTCTCCCCTGGGTGCCGCTGGCCGGGTGGATATGGCGCCAGTGGGCCGTACCGGTCAAATCGGGCAATTGATGTGTAATCCGTCGTTAGCATGCCATGTGGACGCAGAGGCCACCAAGGTGCCTGGGGTCCATCGACAATGAACACGCCTACCCGGCATGGATGGGCTGCAACGACCGGCCTTCTGTTGCCGTCCTGTGACGCTTCGCACACCCTGCGGCGGTCGGCGGTCGTAGCGACCCGATGTCTCCCCGCTGTGTCCAGGGGCGTCCGGGGGCGTCCCGGGGTCGGGGGCGTCACGACTCCGCGGGCTCGGGGTGCGCGGTGCCGCGGCCGGTCCGGTGCCGTCCTCGGTGGCGAGGGCCCGCGGGGTCAGTTGATGACGAGCCGGCGGTTGCGCCGCACGATCCGGGCGATGGCGGTGCTGATCACGGTGGCGGCGGTGCAGGAGACCGCGAGGCTCAGCCAGGCGGTGTCGAACCAGTGGCTGTTGAGCCAGCCCAGCGTGACGATGTAGGCGGCCCAGACCAGGGCGGCCAGGGCCGACCAGCGAAGGAAGCGGTGCGGGTGGCCGGGGGAGTGGCCGATGGCCAGGTCGAGGATGGTCCGGCCGGCCGGTACGAAGCGGGCGACCACCACCATCGCGGCCGCCGCGCCGCTGGTCCGCCCGTCCAGTGCCTGTTGGACCCGGGCCACGCTGGCTGCCAGCTGCGGGCGGTGATCGAGTCGCCGCTGGACGGAGGGGGCGCCCCGGCGTGCCAGTCGGAGCAGGAGGAGGTCACCGAGGAACGAGGCCGCCGCCACGCCGAGGCCCAGCACCACCGGCGCGCCGTCTATCTGCGCCGTCTTGAGCACGGCCAGGATCACCAGCGTTCCGCTGGGGATGAAGGGGAGGAACGCGTCGCCGAGTACGGCGCACAGCGCCAGGGCGCAGATCCATGAGGATCCGATCACCGTTGCGATGTCCAAAGCTGGTACTCCCTCCAGGCTGCCCGGGGGAGCAGATGGCTGCAGGGGACAACGCTAGCGCCTCGACTTTTCATGCCATGAAGCACCCCGGCTCTGCTCGGCGTCACAAGACGCGAGCCCCTGGAGCGGGGTGCCGTTCCAGGGGCTCGCGGGGATCGATCGGCGCTGGTCCAGCCCGATGACCTTGCAGGTGGAGGCGGATCCCGTTGGGTGATCCGCTCTGGTCCCTAGCCTGCCGGACGTCGCCCGTCGATCGCGAGCCCTGCGGCTGGCGACTTCCCGCTCTGGCGTGAAGTCGCCACGCGTGTCCGCTCGCTGGCTCTGAGTCAGCCGAACGGTCGGTAGGCGATCCGTCGCACAGTGGCACCGGGCAGCGGGAACACCGGGACCTGCGGTGTGGTTGACCCCCGTTGGCAGCGGCGACCGCGACCAGGTGCGCGGTCGTTCGGAGCGCCACTCGGACAGCACCAGGACGGCCAGGAGGCGGACGGCATGACCACCGACGACCAGCAGGAGCGCGGGCCCGAACCGCAGAGCCACGCGGCGATCCGGGGCACCGTCCGGGGCACGGCGCCCGCGCCGCTCTCCATCCTCGACCTGGCCACCGTGGGCGTCGGCTACACCCCGGCCGAGGCGTTGGCCTCGACCACGGCCCTGGCCCGCAGTGCCGAGGAGTGGGGCTACCACCGGTTCTGGGTCGCCGAGCACCACGGCATGCCGGGTGTGGCCAGCTCCACCCCCGCCGTACTGCTCGCCCACCTCGGGGCCCACACCACCACGCTGCGGCTCGGATCCGGTGGGGTGATGCTGCCCAATCACGCGCCGCTGGCGATCGCCGAGCAGTTCGGCCTCCTGGAGGCGTTGCACCCCGGCCGGATCGACCTCGGGCTGGGCCGCGCTCCCGGCACCGACCAGGCGACCGCCCGGGCGCTGCGGCGGGGCCTCTCCGAGGGGGCCGACGACTTCCCGCAGCAACTCGCCGAGCTGACCCACTTCCTCGACGGCGACTTCCCGGACGGTCACCCCTACGCCCGGCTCACGGCCGTTCCCAGGGGGGAGGGGCGGCCGCCGATCTGGTTGCTCGGATCCTCCGGGTTCAGCGCCCAGCTGGCCGGCCGGCTCGGCCTGCCGTTCGCGTTCGCGCACCACTTCAGCAGCACCAACACCATCCCGGCCCTCGACCTCTACCGCTCGTCGTTCCGCCCCTCGTCCGTCCTCGACGAGCCGTACGCGCTGATCGGGGTGAACGCGGTCGCGGCCGACGACCGGGAGTCCGCCCGGCGGCTCGCGCGCTCCTCGGCGCTCGGCATGCTCCGACTCCGCCGGGGGAACCCGGGCCCGATCCCCACCCCCGAGGAGGCCGAGAGCTACCCGTACAGCCCGGTGGAGGCCGACTTCGTCGACGACTGGCTGGGCAATGTCGTCCTGGGCTCGCCCGGCGAGGTCGGTGACGGGCTGGAGGCACTGCGCAAGCGGACGGGGGCGGACGAGCTGATGGTCACCTCGCACATCCACGGCCATGAGGCCAGGCACCGCTCCTACGGTTTGATCGCCCGGGCCTACGGGCTCACCGGCCAGGCGGCCGAAGCCGTCTGAGCTCCGAGGCGCCCGAGCTCGTCGGCGAGAGGTGGAGCCGCTCTGCCCGCCGACGAGCTCGGTGCCCGGTCCACCCGGTGGCCCGCGGCCGGCCGACCCCTTCACACAACGCGCCGGGGCCGCGAGGCCGCCGCCCGTCGCCGTCTCCGGTGCTCACACCACCGAGCCGCCGAACGTCGAGCCGGGCGACCCGTCGAGCCGGGCAGCCCGTCGAGCGGCAGACCCACGGACCGGCAGACCCACGGACCGGCAGACCCACGGACCGGCAGACCCACGGACCGCCGGGCCCACGGACCCGCAGGAGGCTCGAACCGCGGCGCCCGCCGCTACCGCTTGTCCGGCGCGGAGCGGCTCTCGCGGAGTATCGCCGCGACGTGTTCCGCCTCACCGGGCTTGGCGAAGTACCAGCCCTGGGCCGTGTCGCAGCCGGTGAGCCGCAGTCGCTCGGCCTGCGCGGCGCTCTCGATGCCCTCCGCGGTCACGGTCAGGCCGAGTGTGTGGGCCAACTGCACCATCGCACCGACGATCTGCTCGTCGGCGTCGCTCCGGCGGAAGCCGGCTCCGGGCAGGTCGGCACGGCCGGCCGGGCTCGGGTCGCGGAAGCCCTCGATGAAGGTGCCGTCCAGCTTCAGCACGTGCACGGGCAGCCGGGAGAGGTAGGCCAGGTTGGAGTAGCCGGTGCCGAAGTCGTCGATCGCGATCCGGACGCCCATGTCGGCGAGGGCCTGCAGGGCCTGGAGCGGTCGTCCGCCGGGGCCCAGCAGCGCGCTCTCGGTGATCTCCAACTGCAGGAGCCGGGCCGGCAGGCCGGTGCTGTCGAGGGCCTGGGCCACGTCGGCGACCACGTCGGAGTCCCAGATCTGGCGGGCGGCCAGGTTGACGCTCACGAAGGTCTCGGTGTCGGGGAATTCGGTGAGCCAGCGTTGGGCCTGGCGGCAGGACTCCTCCAGCACCCACTTGCCGAGCGGCACGATCGCGCCGGACTCCTCGGCGAGGGGGATGAAGCGGTCCGGCGAGAGGGTTCCGTAGCAGGGGTGGCGCCAGCGGACCAGGGCCTCCGCGCCGTGCACCGCGCCGTCGGCGAGGCCGACGAGCGGTTGGTACTCGATGGTGAACTCGCCGCGCTCCAGGGCCGGACGCAGAGCGGTGGCGAGAAGCTGACGGGTCAGCTGGTGGGCGCCCCGGTCCGGGTCGTAGAGGGTCCAGCGGGCCCGGCCGTCGGCCTTCGACCAGTACAGGGTGGAGTCGGCGTCCTTGACCAGGTCGGCGGGGGTGGTCTCGTGCACCGATCGCTCGACGACGCCCACGCTGGCGGTGACGACCAGCCGGTGCCCGGCCACGTCGAAGGGGTGCTCCAGTGCTTCGAGGATCCGGGCGGCCAGTTCGGTCAGCTGGTCACTGCCCCGGCTGTCGGCGACCAGGACGGCGAACTCGTCGCCGCCCATCCGGGCGACCAGGTGGGAGCTGTGATCGGAGACGCCGCGCCGGAGCCGGGAGGCGACGGCGATCAGCAACTGGTCGCCGATGTGGTGGCCGAGGGTCTCGTTGATCGCGGCGAAACCGTCGAGGTCCAGATAGCAGACACCGACCCGACGGCCGTCCGGCTGCTCCGTTCCCGTCTCCGTCGCCCCCGGGGCGGTCCCGGTGAACTCGGCGAGCTCGGCGGTGGTCGCACCACCGGCCGTCAGGCAGGCGGCGTCGAGCCGTTCGAAGAAGAAGGTCCGGTTGGGCAGCCGGGTCAGCGGGTCGTGCAGTGCCTGGTACTCCAGGCGGTCGCCGAGCCTCCGCTGTTCGGTGATGTCCTCGACCATGGCGAGCGTGTACAGCGGGCTGCCGGCGCCGTCCCGGATCAGGGAGATGGTCACCTTGCTCCACACCGTGCGGCCCTCGCGGTGCTTGAGCTGCTTCTCCACCCGGAGCCGCTCGCGGTCGTTGCGGACCAGTTCGGGGAAGAGCCGCTCCGGCATGCCCTCCGAGTCGATGATGTCGCGGAGGCGGGTGTGGACCAGGTCGCCGACCCCGCAGCCGACCAGGGTGGCGAAAGCGGGGTTGACCTCGATGATCCGGTCGTCGGGGTCGATCAGGGCCATGCCGATGCCGGCGTCGCAGAAGGCGGCCCGGAAGCGGGACTCGCTGGCGCTCAGCTCCGCCAGCAGACGGTCGGTGTTCCCGGGGGCGGGGTCGGTCCCGTCGGAGGGCCGGTGCGTCCCGTCCGCGAGCGGTGTCGAGCAGGTGGGACAGAGGACGACGCCTGTACCGACCGCACCGTCGGACCCGGACCCGGGCGGGGTGCCGGGAGCCGCACCGGTGCCGGTGTCCGGGGCAGTGCCCGTACCGGTGTCCGGGTCGGGCGAGGCGTCGGAGGAGTCGGCGAGGGCGGCGACGGCGGAGCCGTTGGCCGGGCGGAGGATCGGAAAGATGAGGTGGCGGTGGTGTTGCGGTTGTTCGTGCCGCACGCCTGGGTGGTGTGCGTCGGCCCCCTCGTTCTGGCCCGGCACGGCATGCTCCCGTCCGCTGCTGACGCTTGACGCTGGTCAGGCCGGTCGCCCGGAACTGCGACGGCCGGCTCCCGCGCTCTGTCGAGGTCCTCGCGGTCCGAGGCGTGACGCTCGCGGTGGAGCGCTCGCGTGGGGATCCGCGTGAAGAACAGGGCGCTGCGGCCGATCATAGGACGCGACGGCAACACGCGGTGACCGCCGCCAGGGTGATTCGCCCGCTTTGGATGCATGTGTGGTGGTACATGCAGACGCCCCCGGTACACATCACATGATGTGCGCCAGGGGCGTGTGCTCCAAAAGTGCGCCCCTGGGCGCTTGCTGAGCGCTGGGAACGCGCCGCGCACTTCGCCCGAGCGCGGGACACCCGGGCGAAGTGTTGAGGGCGGCAGGTCGTCAGAACACCTCGGTGCCGGGCGCCGGAGACCGGGTTCCGGGGCACCGGGCATCAGCCGCCGGAGCGGCCGCCGGCCCCGGTCGGGACCGGCGATCCGCCCGACGTGCCGCGGCAGGCTTCCCGCGTCAGGCCAGCTTGGCCGTGAGCGTGATGGTCGTACCGGTCAGGGCCTGGCTCACCGGGCAGTTCGCCTTGGCGTCCTCGGCGGCCTTCACGAAGGCGGCCTCGTCGAGGCCGGGCACCGCGCCGGTGACGGTCAGGTGGATGCCGGTGATGCCGGTGCCGGGCTGGAAGGTGACATCGGCCTGGGTGTCCAGCGTGGTGGGCGGGGTGCCGGCGCCCGCCAGGCCGTGCGAAAGGGCCATCGAGAAGCACGCGGAGTGCGCGGCCGCGATGAGCTCCTCCGGGCTGGTCTTGCCGTTCGGCTCCTCGGAGCGGGCCGGCCAGGAGACCGGGTACTCGCCGATGCCGGACGAGGCGAAGGTCACCTGACCCTTGCCGTCGATCAGGTTGCCTTCCCAGGCGGTGCGTGCGGTACGGGTGGTTGCCACGATCGGTACCTCCATTACTGAGGGACTGCTGTCCCGTCACTTCCGGTCATGCCGCGCACCAGCCTACGGGCAGGCCGGGGGTCGATCACCGGTAACGCCGCAGGGCGTCGTCCCCGAAGGCCGCTGTGCCGCCGCCGCCCGGCGATCTCCCTGGCCGGGCGCCCGATCCGCCGGTCGGTCCCCGGTTCACGCGCCGTCCGGATCGTGGACGGATGCGCAAAACGGTGCGGGGCCGCGCCGGGCGCCCTGTTAGATTTGCCCGGGCCCGAGCCTCGGCCGACGGACGGTCGGGTGCCCACCACCACAGAGCCGCGGAGCCGCCCCGATGACGGATCACCCCACGACCCCCGAGACCGGACTGTCCGACGGGATCGACGACGCCGTGCGGGCCGAGCTGACCAGCCTGCGCGAGAGCATCGACAACATCGATGCCGCGGTGGTCCACATGTTGGCGGAGCGGTTCAAGGCGACCCAGCGGGTCGGGCGGCTCAAGGCCGCGCACAAGCTGCCCCCGGCGGACCCGGCGCGGGAGCGCGACCAGATCCGGCGACTGAGGGAGCTGGCCGCCGGGGCTCATCTGGACCCGGTGTTCGCGGAGAAGTTCCTTAACTTCATCATCGCCGAGGTCATTCGCCACCACGAGGCGATCGCCCGCGCCTGACCGCGCCGGTTCCGGCTGCTCCGAGCACGTCCGGCTGCTCTCCGAGCACACCGGCCCGGGCCGACCGGCCCTTCGGGACGCTCCCCGTCCCCGCGACCGGTCCAGGTGTCCCGCCCGGGGCGCGCAGCCCGTCCGGGTCCTCGCAGCCCGGCCCGGCCCTCCTGTCCCACCTCCGGATCGCGTCCGCGTGGTGTTCCGGTGCCCGGACGGGCCCGGTGGGACGGGGCGGTGATGTCTGGCGCGGGTAAATGCCCGATTTCGCATGGCTTCCGGGTTGGCGTACCGTGCAGGTTCCCCCAGCCGGAGAGGTGGAGCAGCGACGATGGCGGTGAACCTGCCCGAAACGCACAGCGATGCCGGGACCGGTCAGCCCCCGGCCGGCGCCGCCGGACACGGTGATGGCGGTGCCCCCGGCGGTGGTCGTGCCGAGGCGCGCCGGGCGCGGTCGCGGAAGGCGTCCAGGGGCGCCAGGGGTTCCACCCGGCCCAGGGGCTCCAAGGGATCGAAGGACCGTAGGGCAGGACGACGTCCGCGGCCCTGGTGGATCGAGATTCCGGTGATGGCGGCGATCGGGCTGGTGGTCGCGCTGCTGATCAAGACCTGCCTGTTCCAGGTGTTCACGATCCCGTCCGGGTCGATGGAGAACACGCTGCGGATCGGCGACCGGGTCGGCGTGAACAAGCTCGCACCGCTCACCGGCTGGGAGCCCGAGCCCGGCCAGCCCGTGGTCTTCAAGGACCCGGGCGACTGGCTGCCGCCTCAGCCGATCGACGGGAACCCGGTCTCCAGGGCCGTGGGCTCGGTGCTCAGTTTCGTCGGCCTGGTACCGCCGAAGGACGACAACTACCTGGTCAAGCGGGTCATCGCGACGGGCGGCCAGACCGTGCAGTGCTCCGGCACCACGCTGACCGTCAACGGGACGAAGGTGGACGAGCCGTACCTCCACCCTGGGGACGACTCCTGCGCGGGGTTGGACTTCGGTCCGGTGACGGTGCCCCAGGGCTACGTCTGGGTGGAAGGCGATCACCGGAGCGACTCCGCCGACTCGCGCTACCACCAGCGGGGCCCCGGCGGCGGCGCCGTGCCGGTGGACAACGTGGTCGGACCGGTGTCGGCCGTCGTGTGGCCGTTCAATCACCTCGACTGGTTCGGCTGGGTCGGCCGCTGACCCTGGTGGGCCCCGTGCGGTGGCGACCCCGTGCGGTGGCGACCCCGAACCTCCGGACCCGGCGGGCGCTGGGCTAGCGGTGCCGGACCTCTCGGTCCACCGGCGCCCGGTCCTCGGTCTCGGCCTCCCCGGCAGCCCGGGCCGGCCGCTCGCCGAGCGCCGTCGCACCCACCGGAGCGGTACTCACCGCAGCGGTACCCACCGGAGCGGTACCCACCGCAGCGGTACCCACCGGAGCGGCACCCACCGCAGCGGTACCCACCGCATCCGTCGGGACCGGCACCGGCACCGCTGCCGGCTTGCTCGCCTGGGCCGCGAAGGCGCCGGCCAGGACGAGCAGCCCACCCGCCATCTGCGGCAGCCCCAGGTGTTCGCCCAGCAGGATCCAGGCCAGGACGGTGGCGACGACGGCCTCCAGGTTGGCCACCACCCCGGCGATCGGGGGTGACAGGTGGCGGACGGCGATCACCCCGGTCAGATAGGCGAGCACGGTCGCGACCAGGATCATCCAGGCAGCCGGGAGCAGCGCGGGCAGTGAATGCCCGTTCATCACCACGTTGCCGCCGAGCAGCCCCCAGTCGGCCTCCCAGGGGCGGGTGAGGACGGTGAGGACGACCGCGCCGATCAGGAGCCCGTACGCGCTGACGGCGATCGGGTCGACCGGGCGGTCGCCCCGGCTGCCGGCGTCGGCCAGGACGAAGTAGCCGACCTGGCAGCAGGCCGCCCCGAGCGCGAACAGCACGCCCAGCGCGTCGAAGCTCAGACCGTTCCAGACCTCCACCACACAGGCCAGACCGGCCACGGCCACCCCGGCGCCGACCGCCGCGCCCCGGCTGATCGGCTTGCGCTGGACGAACTTCACGTACCCGATGAGCAGGGGCGGTCCGAGGTACTCGATCAGCAGGGCGACGCCGACCGGGATCCGGGAGATCGCCGCGAAGTAGCAGGCCTGGACGCCGGCGACGGCGAGCAGGCCGAAGCCGATCAGCAGGCCGGGGCGCCGGAGCACCGCGGCACGGTGGCGGTAGGCCAGCGGGAGCAGGACCACGGCGGCACCGGTGACCCGGAGCCAGACCACGTGCAGGGGGGAGAGGCCGGCCTCGATCAGGGGCTTGGCGGCGGTGCCGGAGCCGCCGAAGGCGAACGCCGAGACCAGGGCGAGGGAGAGGCCGAGGGTTCTGCCCGGGGAACGGTCGGACAGGGGCTTTGAGCTGTGCACCGAGGCATTGTGACAGTCATACCGCAGATTCGGTAAGGCGCCATTCCGTCATTTGGTCCTGCGCCGAACTGTGCGCAATGGCGGGTCCACGGAGGGTCTGTTTCTGCTCTCCGCCACCCGGTCACCCGGTCACCCGGTCACGCGGGTGGCGGAGCGCGGAAACAGACCTGGTCCTACTGCCCCGTGCCCGCCCCCGCCAGCGCCCCGGAACCGGAACCGGAACCGGAACCGGAACCGGAGCCGGAACCCGAGCCTGAACCCGAGCCCGTGCCGCCCGTGCCGCCCGAAGGCTGGGGAGCCGTGGTCGGCCCGGTGGTCGGGGCAGTGGTGGGGGCGGTGGTCGGCGCCGGAGTCCGGGTGGGCCGGCCGGTCGGCTGGGAGGTCGGCTGCTGGGTCGGTGCGGTGGTCGCGCCGCCGCCGGTCTGCGAGCCGCCCGAGCCACCGCCGCCGGTCGACCCGGAGTTCCCGGCGGAGCCCGAGCCGCCGGACCCGGACGAGTCGCCCGGCGCGCCGGTCGCCCCGCCGGAACCGGTGGTGGAGCCGCCCCCGGAGCCGCCCGCGGTGCCGCCCGTCGCGCCGCTGCCCGGCGTGGCCGACGGCGAGGGCGCCCCGGAGGGCGTCGACAAGCTGTCCGAGCCGCCCTGGGAGGTGCCGCTGTCGCCCGACCAGTCCGTGCCCGAGGGCGAGGGGAAGGAGGTGACGGGCGAGCCCTTGAGCGCGGCCTTCATGTAGCTGGTCCAGATCTGCGCCGGGTACTGGCCGCCGGCCGCGCCGTCGATCCCGCCGGTGCCGCTGAGGCTGACCTGGGCACCGCTGGCCGGGTCCTGGCCGAACAGCGCCACGGAGGTCACCAGCTCGGGGGTGTACCCGACGAACCAGACCGACCTCTGCTCGTCGGTCGTACCGGTCTTGCCGGCCACCGGGCGGCCCAGCGCCTTGGCCCGCCAGCCGGTGCCGCCCGGGTCGCTGACGACGCCCTGCAGCATCGACGTGACCTGGCGCGCGGTCTCCTCGCTGACCGCCTGGGTGGTCTTGTGGGCCGGCAGCTGGAGCGCCTCGCCCTCGCGGTCCACCGACTGCACCAGCCACGGGGTGATCTGCTTGCCGCCGTTGTCCAGTGTGGCGTACACGCCGGCCATGTCGAGCACGCTCGGGGTGGCGGTGCCCAGCGGGATGGACGGGACCACGTCGAGCCCGGGGGTGTTGCCGGGCAGGCCGAGGGCGATGGCGGTGTCGCGGACCTTCTGCAGACCGGTGTCCTGCGCGAGCTGCGCGAACGCCGAGTTCACCGACCAGTCGGTGGCCTGCTGCAGGCTGATCTGCCCGTAGCTCTTGTCGCCCTCGTTCGGCGGCGCGTACGCGGTGCCCTTGCCACCGCGGACCTTGCGCCCGCTGGTGCCGTCGTAGACGGTGCGCGGGGTGATGGTCTGGCCGGACTGCGTCTTGGCGTCGTTCTCCAGCGCTGCCGCCAGGGCGATCGCCTTGAAGGTCGAGCCGGCCTGGTAGTCGCGCCGGGTGGCGTTGTCCACGTAGTGCTTGGTGTAGTCGACCCCGCCGTAGAGGGCGACCACGGCGCCGGTCCTCGGGTCGACCGAGACGGCGCCGGCCTGGGCGGCCGCGTCCTTCTTCCGCTTGTCCGGGTTCAGGGTGTCGTGCAGCTGAGCCTGGACCGAGTCCTCCAACGCCTGCTGGCGCGTCGGGTCGATGCTCAGCTTGATGGTGTAGCCGCCCTTGGCCAGCTCGGACTCGGTGATGGTCTGGTTGGCGGTGAGGTACTCGGTCGCCGCGTTGACCAGGTAGCCCGCCTGGCCGGAGAGGCCGAGTTGCGCCTGCGGGTCCCTGACCTCGGGGAAGGTGGTGGCGGTCCGCTCCTCGGCGGAGAGCCAGCCCTCCTTCACCATGCCGTCCAGGACGTAGTTCCAGCGGTTGACCGCGTTCTGCTTGCCCGCCGGGGTGGCGGTGGCCACGTCGTAGGCGCTCGGGGCGTTCAGCAGGGTGGCCAGGTAGGCGCCCTGGGCGGCGTCGAGCGCGGACGCGTCCACCCCGAAGTACTGCTGGGCCGCGGCCTGGATGCCGTAGGCGCCGCGCCCGTAGTACGAGGTGTTGAGGTAGCCGGAGAGGATGTTCTCCTTGCTGTCGGTGGCATCCACCTTGATCGCTATGAACAGCTCCTTCACCTTGCGGGTGACGGACTGCTTCTGGCTCAGGTAGGTGTTCTTCACGTACTGCTGGGTGATCGTGGACCCGCCCTGGGTGCCCTCGCCCTTGGCCGTGTTCAAGGCGGCGCGGACCAGCCCGGACACGTTGACGGCGCCCTCGTGGTAGAAGTTCCGGTCCTCGGCGGCCAGCGCGGCGTGCTGGGCGGCGGGGGAGACCTTGTCCAGACCGACGTTCTGCCGGTTGGTCTGGCCGGTCCGGGCGATCACCGAGCCGTCCTGGTAGAGCCAGGTGTTGCTCTGGGCGGTCGCGGCGGCGTGCGCGTCCGGCACCTTCACCAGCGCGATCCCCAGGGCGAACAGGCCGACACCGAGCAGCAGCGCGGCGGCCAGGCCGAGCAGGCTCATCCGCCAGGTCGGGACCAGCCGACGCCAGCCGGTGCGCTTCGGACGGCGGGGCCTGCCGCCGCCGGTCGGGCGCTCCGGGGAGCGCTTCAGGCGCTTCACCGGGCGGAGACCGAGGGACGGCGTGCGGCCGCTCTGGGTGTTTCGGGACAAAGCGGCGGCCTTTCCTGCGGGCGAACCGTGCCAGCCTGCACAAACGGGATTGTCGACGGTTGGGGACCTTTGTCCCGTTTCCGGTGTACAGCCCAGGACGTGCCGATCGGGCCGATTGGCTCCGTGGGGGCGGCAAGCGAGACCGACATCACACACAAAAGGGACGTCGAAGGGCAAAAAATCAGGGAGCCTCTCGCTACTGCGAGAGGCTCCCCAAATGTCTGTGCGCCGCCAGGGACTCGAACCCCGGACCCGCTGATTAAGAGTCAGCTGCTCTAACCAACTGAGCTAGCGGCGCCTGCTGACCTGGAAAACAATACACGGTCCGGGAGGGTGCCTCGCACCACGCGGGCGGAGGTGCCCGGTCGGCACGCATCCGACCGTGCGGCGATGCCCGTTTCCGCCCGGTTGGGGCGGAGTTTCCGCCCGGTTAGGGTGGGAACGTGCCCAGCTCCCACCCCGGCCGCCGGACGGCACGGCTCGCCGTCGCCGCCCTGCTGCTGCTCAGCGCGGTGGCGTACACCGCCTGGGTGCTGGAGGTGGTGGTGAGCACCGGCCTCGACCCGGTCCAGGCGTACATCAGCGAACTCGCGGCCGAGGACCAGCCGCTGGGCGGCCTGTTCCGGGCCACCGATCTGGTCGCCGGCCTCGCCGTTCTCGCGGCGGCCGGCACCGCACTGCTCACCGGCTCGTACGGCGCCCCCGACAGCGCCCCGCCCGACCACGAGCCCGTCGGACACGGCACCGCCGACCACGAGCCCGTCGGACACGGCACCGCCGACCACGAGCCCGCCGGACGCATCCCCGCCGCCCGCCGGCCCTGGGCGGTGACCGGCTGGGCGGCCCTCGCCCTCTTCGGGGCCGCGACCGCGGCCGACTCCCGGCTGCCGCTGAGCTGCGCACCGACCAGCGACGAGATGTGCGCCGCCCGCGAGACGGCCGGCCTGGTGCCGGCCACCCACACCGCGCACGCCGTGACCAGCAGCCTCGCCATGCTCGGCGCGCTCGGCGGCCTGGTCGCGCTCACCGTCGCGGCCCGCCGCTACGGCTGGTGGCCGCCCGTCGGCCGGTACGGGCCGTGGCTGCTGGCCGGTGAGTTGCTGGCCACCGGCTGGAGCCTGGCCGCGATCGCCGCCTTCGAGGCCGGCCGCGGCACCTGGTCGCTCGGCGCGGGGCAGCGCCTCCAGGTCCTCCTGGTCGCGCTCTGGCTGGCCGTTCTGGCCGGGAGCCTCGCCCGGGGTGCCGGCCCGGCCGCGATCGAGGGGGTTCCGGGGCGCGCCCGGACCGGAGCCGAAGGAGCGGAACCACGATGACCGGACCGGGAACGCCGCCGGGAGCAGGGTCGGGAACAGGGCCGGGAGCAGGATCGGATCGCGGCGCGGGACCGGCGGCGGGGCCGCGGCCGGGACGGGGCCCGCGCGACGCGGCGATGTTCCTGCGGATCGACGGGACGCCCCTGCACGTGCGCGCCGAGGGCAGTGGACCGGTCTGCCTGCTCACCGGCGGGCTCGGCAGCAGCTGGTTCGACTGGGACCTCGTCGTCCCCTTCCTCACCCCCTACCGCACGGTGGTCCGCTTCGACCGGCCCGGATACGGGCTGAGCGCGCCCGAGCCGGCCACCCGGCCGGCCCCGACGGTGGCGGGGGAGGCGGCGCGCATCCTGGGGGTGCTGGACGCGCTCGGGCTGCGCGCACCGTGCACGGTGGCGGGCCACTCGCTGGCGGGGTTCCACGTCGAGGCCTTCGCGCGGCTCCAGCCGGGCCGGGCGGCCGGGCTGGTGCTGCTGGACGGCAGCGTCGAGCCGGCCCCGCGGCCGCTGCCGGCGCCCGGGCTGCGCGACCTGGCGGCCCGCGCGGTCGCGGGCGCGGCGACGGCCGTCGCGGTCCCGTACCTGTTCGGGCCCACCGTGCGCCGGCTGGTCGCCCGGGCGTCCACGGTCCGTCGCGAGGACCTCGCCCCGGCGCCGCTGGTCCGGCACTGCTACCGGACGGGACGGGCCCTGCGCGCCCTGCTCCGGGAGAACGCGCGGTACCTGGACATGGCCGCCGAGCTGGACGAGCTGCGACGGGTCGCACCGCTGCCGAGCGGGCTGCCGGTCACCGTGCTCGCCGCCGACGACGGGTGCGGCAGCAGCCGTACCCGGGACTGGCTGGCCGCCCAGCGAGGTCTCGCCACGCTGCTCGGGGGCGACTTCCGCAGCACGGCCCCGGCCGGGCACCTGATGATGTTCGACCGCCCGGACGCGGTGGCCTCGGCGATCCTGGACAGCGGCTGACCCACGGGCCGGCTGCCCGCCCCGCCGGCTGCCCGCCCTGCCGGGCTGGTGCTGCTGGACGGCGGCGCCGCGCCGGCCCTCAGGAGGAGCGCGCCGCCGAGTCCGCCGAACGTGCCCGCCGGACCGCCCGGGCGATGGGCAGCCCGGTGACCAGCCGCCGCATGACGCGCCGGGTCGGAGCGCCCTTCGCGCCGGGGTAGAGCCGGTAGTGCAGGCCCGCGGCTCCCACCAGGCCGGCCGGCTGCCGGTCCCGCTCGGCGGCCGGTGAGCGGACGTCCTCGCGCGCGAGCGTGGCGGCCACCCGGCCGGCGATCTCCGGTCCGACCCGTGGGCGGGTCGCCGTGCGGCGCCGTTACGGCAGGCCCAGGGTAGCGGCGCGTCTCGACGGTGATCACGCCGTCGGCGGCCAGCCGGTCGAGGAACAGTCGCAGGGTGGACCGGCGCGGGATCCGGCGGAGGGCCGCGTCGAACCCGACCCGGCGTTCGCGCCGGCTCGCCTTCTCCAGCAGGGCGAGCAATCCGGCCGTGCTCTCGTCCCGCGTGCCCGGCGGCCGGACCTCGGTGATCCACCGGCCCTCGACGGTGATCGCGCCGCTGACCAGCAGCTCGGCCACGACAGCGCCGGCGATCGCCCGGTGGAGCGCGGTGTACGGGATCCGCAGGCGCCCTTCCGCCGGTTCGGCGCGGAGCGGCAACAGCTCCTCCGGAATCGGGCGGAGGTCGATCGGCGCCATGGACGAGAACCCCCGGTCGGTGCTCGCGAGACGACGGGACGGGCGGTGGTGAAGAAGCCACCCGCCGGGAAGGTACCCGCCCCGCGAACGCCTCAGGCCGCCCACCGGAGTGGACGGCCTGAGACCTTGCCATGTGCGCCGCCAGGGACTCGAACCCCGGACCCGCTGATTAAGAGTCAGCTGCTCTAACCAACTGAGCTAGCGGCGCTTGCTGACTCGGGAGACATTACACGGAGTCGGGCCGATCTGCCGAATCGGGAACACCTGACCACTCTCAGTGACAGTACCGGAGGGGTGGGGGTGCCCCCGACCCCTCCGGCACTGTCACGATGCCCCCGTCGCCGGAGCCGCTACTCCGGGAAGTGGCAGGCCGCCTGGTGGTCCAGGCCCGGCGCGGGGCCGGTGAGCGGTGGGGCCTCGCTCTCGCAGCGGGTCCGGACCCCGGCGTCGAGCCCGGCGTAGACGGGGCAGCGGGTGCGGAACGGGCAGCCGGTGCGCCGCGCGGTGGGGGAGGGCGGGTCGCCGGCCAGCAGGATGCGGTGGCGGGCCCGCTCGGCCGCCGGGTCCGGAACCGGGACGGCGGAGAGCAACGCGCGGGTGTACGGGTGCCGGGGGCGCTCGAAGACGGCGGAGACCTCGCCCTGTTCGACGGTCCGCCCGAGGTACATCACGCTGACCCGGTCGGCGAGGTGCCGGATCACCGACAGGTCGTGCGAGACGAAGAGATAGGAGAGGCCCAGTTCGGCCTTGAGCGACTGGAGCAGGTTGAGCACCCCGGCCTGGATGGAGACGTCCAGCGCGGAGACCGGTTCGTCCAGCACGAGCAGCTTCGGCCGGACGGCCAGCGCGCGGGCGATCGAGATCCGTTGGCGCTGACCGCCGGAGAACTGGTGCGGGTAGCGGACGGCGTGCGCGGGGTCGAGCCCGACCTGGCGCAGCAGTTCGGGCACCCGCCGGGCGATCTCCGTCCGGTCGCCGCGCTGGGCCCGCAGCGGTTCGGCGACGATGTCGCCGACCGGCATCCGGGGGTCGAGGCTGGCCATCGGGTCCTGGAAGACGATCTGCAGGTGCGAGCGCATCCGGTGGGCGTCGCCGCGCGAGAGGCCGGCGGTGTCCCGCCCGAGCAGTTCGATCCGGCCCGACTCCGGCCGGGCGAGCCGCAGCAGTTCGAACAGGGTGGTGGACTTGCCGGAGCCGGACTCGCCGACCAGGCCGAGCGTCTCGCCCTGTCGGATGTCCAGCTCGACCCCGTCCACGGCGTACACCTCGCCGATCCGGCGCTTGAAGACGGTGCCCTTGAGCAGCGGGAACGTCTTGGTGAGGCCGTTGACGGACAGCACCGTCGGGCGCTCCTCGCGCGGCCCGGGCACGGCGGTCGGTGTCGGGGGGACCGGCGGTACGGGGTAGACCTCGGCGGGCGCCGGTCGGCGTTCGGCCAGTTCGCCGGCGCGCACACAGGCGGCCAGGTGTCCGTCCGCCGCGTCCGCGTCCGCGCCCGCGCCCGTGCCCGCGCCTGCGCCCGTGCCGGGGGCCTGCCCGGCGGCCCCGCCGAGCCCGCCGAGCCCCGGTTCCGCCGTCCGGCACCGCTCCTCGACCAGCGGGCAACGCGCGGCGAACGGGCACCCGGCCGGCAGCTCGGCCATCGGCGCGGGTACGCCGGGGATCGGCACCAGCGGCCCGCCCCGGCCGTCCAGCCTCGGCACCGCGCCGATCAGGCCCAGGGTGTAGGGGTGGCGGGGCGCGGCGAACAGTTCGTCCACTCCGGCGGTCTCGACCACCCGGCCCGCGTACATCACGGCGACCCGGTCGGCCATGCCGGCGATCACTCCGAGGTCGTGGCTGACCAGGACGAGCGCGGCGCCGGTCTCGCGCCGGGCGGTGCGCAGGACGTCGAGCACCTGGGCCTGGATGGTGACGTCCAGGGCGGTGGTGGGCTCGTCGGCGAGCAGGATGTCGGGGTCGTTGGCGATCGCCATCGCGATCATCGCGCGCTGGCGCATGCCGCCGGAGAACTCGTGCGGGAAGCTGTCCAGCGCGCGTGCGGGGGCGGGGATGCCGACCAGGTCCAGCAGTTCGGCGGCCCGCTCGCGCGCGGACGGCTTGTCGAGGCGCTGGTGGATGCGCAGCGCCTCGACGATCTGGTCGCCGATCCGGTAGACGGGGGTGAAGGCGGAGAGCGGGTCCTGGAAGACCATGGCGACCCGGCGGCCGCGGACGGCGGCGAGTTCCCGGCCCGGCAGGCCGACCAGCTCCTTGCCGTCCAGGGCGACCGAACCCCGGACCCGGGCGGTGCCGGGCAGCAGCCCGAGCACGGCCAGCGCGGTCACGGACTTGCCGGAGCCGGACTCCCCGACGATGCCCAGGGTCTCGCCGCGCCGCAGGCTGAGGTCGACGCCCCGGACGGCGGGGACGGTGGCGCCGCGCGGTCCGGTGAAGTCCACCCGCAGGTCGCGGACGGCCAGCAGCGGGGTTTCGACGGTGGTGGTCACGTTCTTCCGCGCTTCCTACGAGTCCGACGGGTCCGACGGGGGGTACGGGCCACCTCGGCGGTCGGGTCGAGCGCGTCGCGCAGCCCGTCCCCGATCAGGTTGACGGCCAGGACGAACAGCACCAGCAGCCCGGCGGCGAAGTAGAACAGCCAGGGGAAGACCGGGGCGTCGCCGGTCCCGGCGGCGAGCAGGGTGCCGAGCGAGACGTCGGGGGCCTTCACTCCGAAGCCGAAGTAGGAGAGGGCGGTCTCGCTCATCACGGCGCCGCCGACGGCGATGGTGGCGTCGATGATGAGGAAGGAGGCGACGTTCGGCAGGATGTGCCGGCTGATGATCCGCATCGGCCGGACGCCCATGAACTGCGCGGCGCGGACGAATTCGCGTTCGCGCAGCGAGATGGTCATCGAGCGGACCACCCGGGCGGTGATCATCCAGTTGAAGAGGGCGAGCAGCAGCACGAAGGCGAGCCAGCCGGTGCCCTTCAGTCGGGGCGAGATGATGGTGATGATCAGGAAGCTGGGGAAGACCAGCATCAGGTCGACCAGGAACATCAGCAGCCGGTCGGTCCAGCCGCCGAAGTACCCGGCGCAGGCGCCGACCAGCGAGGCCAGCACGGTCGAGAAGAGCGCCACCAGCAGGCCGATCACCAGCGACTTCTGCAGACCGCGGACGGTCTGCGCGAAGACGTCCTGGCCGACTCCGTTGGTGCCGAACCAGTGCGTGCCGGAGGGGGGTTGGCGCAGCGCGGTGTAGTCGGGGGTGGCGTAGTCCCAGGGGGTGAGGTACTGGCCGCCGAAGGCGAGCGCGAACAGCAGCAGGACGACGACGGTACCGGCCACCGCCCAGCGGGCGGCGAGCAGCCGGCCGAGCACGAGGCGGCCGCGGCCGGCCGGCCCGGGGACGCGGACGGGCACCGGGGCGGCGCCCGGAGCGGCCGTGACGGCGGGAACGTCGAGCGCGGTCGCGGTCGCGGTCGCGGTCGCGGCTCCGGGCACGGCGGTCGCGGTCGGTCGAGCGGGTACGACGGAGTGGGCGGAGCCGGTGGGTTCGGCGGGTTCGGCGGGTTCCGTGGCGACGGCGGTCATGGCAGCGGCTCTCCTCCGGTCAGGACCGCACACGCGGATCGAGGGCGGCGTGCAGGGTGTCGGCGAGGAAGCCGGAGGCGAGCACCACCACCGCGGCGAACAGGTTGACGGCCACCACCGAGTTGACGTCCTGTTCGTTGATCGACTGGATGAACCACTCGCCCATCCCGTGCCAGCCGAAGATGGTCTCGGTGAAGGCGGCGCCGGTGAAGATGCCCAGGAAGCTGTAGGCGAACATCGTCGACATCGGGATCACCGCCGTCCGCAGTCCGTGCTTGACCAGGGCGCGGCCGCGGGTGAGGCCCTTGGCCTCGGCGGTGCGCAGGTAGTCGGAGCCGAGCACGTCGAGCATGGTGCCGCGCTGGTAGCGGCTGTAGGTGGCGAGGCCGCCCAGCGCCAGCGAGAGGGTGGGCAGCAGCAGGTGCAGGGCCCAGTCGCCGAGGTGGGTGCCGATTCCGCCGGTCAGGCCGGGGGTCTCGTAGCCGGTGAACGGGATCACCTCGTGCCCGGCGATGTCCTTGGCGGCGATGGCGCCGTTCTTGAGGAAGAGCGCGACCAGGAAGACCGGGGTGGAGAGCAGGACGAAGGAGAAGACGGTGAGCAGCCGGTCGGATATTCGGTACTGGCGCACCGCGCTCCAGGCGCCGGCGGCGACGCCGAGGACCATGCCGAGCAGGCTGCCGACCAGCAGCAGGCGCAGGGAGACCCAGATCCGCCGGCTGAAGTCGTCCAGGACCGGCGTGTCGTGGATGGTCCGGCCGAGGTCCCCGTGGAGCAGGTCACCGGCCCACCGGCCGAACCGCTCGACGACGGGGGTGCGGTCGTTCAGGTTGAGGTCGGTGAGCTGGCGCTCGACCGAGGCGGCGGCCGGTCGCGGCACCTTGGCCTCGAAGTAGGCGCGCGGCTGGAGGGCGGCGGCGGACAGCGCGTACGCCAGGAACACGGCGGCGATCAGCAGCACGGCGTAGTAGCTGAGCCGCTTCGCCAGGTAGCGGAGCATCAACGGCCGCCCGGGGTGGGGGCGGGGCCGACGCGTCGGGTGGGCATCGGTGGGTGGCCTTCGGTCGGTGGCCCTGGTCGGGCCGGTGAGGAAATGCGCAGGTCAAGAGTGTTCCACCGGCGCGCGGCCGGGGTGTTGCGGCAGTGTTTCCGCCCGTTGCGTTCGGATCAGGTGTGAACTCCGCCCCCTGGTACTCGTACTGATCGGCTGTTACTTTCGGTCCGCCGGCACCGACTTGGCTGCCCACGCTCAAGCTTCGCCACACCTCGCGACGCTCAACCCTCACCAACCTGTCGGATTTCACCGGGGGGAACCCTCATGGACGCTTCCACCACGCCCGCACGCCGTTTCGGACGGGCCGCCGCGCTCGCTCTCGCCGTCACGCTCGCCGCCACCGCGTGCAGCTCGGGCGGCGGCGGTTCGGCCGACAACGTGGTCAAGAGCGAGCCGCCGAGACAGGGCGCGATCGACATCAACGCCAAGTCGCCGGACCAGCTGCGCGACGGTGGGGAGGTCCGGTTCCCGCTCTACCAGTGGATCACCCAGTGGAACCCGTTCCAGGTGGACGGCCGCTACGGGGACGCGGTCGAGATCATGCGGGCGCTGGAGCCCAACCTCTTCGCCACCGACGAGAGCGGCACCTTCAAGCCGGACCCCGACTACCTGGTGGACGCCAAGGTCACCTCGGCCTCCCCGCAGGTGATCACCTACAAGCTGAACCCGAAGGCCAAGTGGTCGGACGGCAAGCCGCTCGGCTACCTCGACTTCAAGGCCGACTGGGAGGCCAGCAACGGCAAGAAGGACGGCTACAACATCGCCGACCCCTCGGGCTACGAGCTGATCTCCGGTGTCGAGCAGGGGGCCGACGCCTCCGAGGTCAAGGTGACCTTCTCGGAGCCGTACGCGGACTGGCAGAACCTGTTCCGCCCGCTGATCCCGGCGGCCGGGATCGGCACCGCGGACGACTTCAACAAGGGCTGGGTCGAGAAGATCCCGATCACCGCCGGCGCGTTGAAGATCGGCACGGCGGACAAGACCGCGCAGACCATCACGCTGGTCCCGGACCCGGCCTGGTGGGGCGCGAAGCCCAGGGCCGAGAAGATCACCTTCCGGGTGATGTCGCAGTCGGCGACCACCCAGGCGTTCCTGAACAACGAGATCGACTACGCCACGGCGGGCACCGCCACCGCGTACGGGCAGCTCAAGGACGCCAAGGACGCGGTCATCCGGACCGCCAGCCCGTGGGACGAGGTGCACATCTCCTTCGGCGGGGGTGGTCCGCTGGCGGACCAGAAGGTGCGCCAGGCGCTCGGCAAGGCACTGGACCGCTCCTCGCTGATCAAGATCGCCAACAATGGCGTCCCGGTGGAGTTCAAGCCGCTCGGCAACCACATCTTCATGCCCAACCAGACCGGCTACCAGGACAACTCGGGCGAGTGGGCCAAGTTCGACCTGGCCGCCGCCAAGAAGGCGCTGGACGAGGCGGGCTGGAAGGAGGCGGGCAGCGGGCAGCCGCGCACCAAGGACGGCCAGTCGCTGACCCTGCACTGGGTGCTCAACGATGCCACCCCGCAGGCCCAGCTCGACCTCGCCACCGCCGCCCAGGCGATGTGGCTCGGGGCCGGCGTCAAGGTCGAGCTCGACAAGGTCCCGAGCAACGACTTCTTCACCAAGTACGTCAACGCGGGCAAGTTCGACGTCGCCAGCTGGCGCAACACCGATTCGTTCCCGCTCTCCAGCAGCCTCGGCAACTTCCGCCTGCCGCAGGGCGACAACGTCTTCGGCAACTACTCGAAGCTCGGTACTCCCGAGATCGACGCGCTGCTCAAGAAGGCGGCCGGCACCATCGACCCGGTGGAGGCCGCGAAGCTCTACAACCAGGCGGACGCCAAGATCTGGGAGCTCGGCCACACCGTCGAGCTGTACCAGCGGCCGACCGTGGTCGCGAGCCGCAAGGGGCTGGCGAACTACGGCGCGTTCGGCCTGGCGAGCGTCGACTACGCCTCGGTGGGCTGGGAGAAGTAGCCGCCACCGCGGCGGTGGTGGCGCCGGCGGCACGGCGGGCGTCGACAGCGCGGCGGGCGCTGGCGAGCAGCGCGGTGATCACGAGGCCGGTGGCGCGGGCACGGGAGGAACGGCTCTGCCGCCCCCGTCGTCCTGCCACCGGTCTTGACCTTCCGCGATGCCCGCAGGCCGCTCGTGCCGTGGGGTCCGTCCGGACCCACGTTCCTCCAACCGGGGAAGAATCTAGCGGGACGGTCCGGGCGGTCGGGTCGTCCGGCGCGGGCGCGCCGCAAACCCGTCGTGCTGTCACCCGTCTCGCGCACCGGCCCGTCAACTCTCGCTGACGGCAAGGAACATCGGGCCGGGGTGGCGCCCCGGCGCGACACGCGAACGCGGCGTGCGGGGCCGGGGCGCCACCGGGCGGCGCCGTCACGGCCGCGCGACGGGGGCCGGGAGCGGCTCCGGCCCGGCCGTCGCCCGGCTGCCCCGGGGCGACCGCGCCGGTGCGTGCGTCGGGCCCGGGCCGCTGCCAGGATGCGGCGGTACAGCGCAGCCCGACCGCCCGGATTCCGGAGACCCGTTCATGACCGGTGTACCCGCCGCAGCACCCCGCCCGCACCACGTCGACCCGCGTCCGGTGCGCCGGATGGTCCCGCGCAGCCGGGAGGAGCCGCACCGGGTCGCCACCCCGCTGGAACTCTTCTTCGACCTCTGCTTCGTGGTCGCGGTCGGCCAGGCCGGCCGGGAGCTCGCCCACGACCTGGCCGCCGGCCACTACGGGGACGGACTGACCGGGTACGCCTTCGCGTTCTTCGCGATCTGGTGGGCCTGGATGAACTTCACCTGGTTCGCCTCCGCGTACGACTGCGACGACGTCCCGTACCGGGTGACCACCCTGGTCCAGATCGCCGGTGTGCTGATCCTGGCCGCCGGTGTGCCCCGGATGTTCGCCGATCAGGACCTGGTGCTGTCGGTCATCGGCTACGTGGTGATGCGGCTGGCGATGGTCACCCAGTGGCTGCGCGCGGCGGCCAGCGAGGAGGGGCCGGCGCGCGGGGTGGCGCTGCGCTACGCGATCGGCATCTCGCTCTGCCAGGTGGCCTGGGTGGTGGTGCTGCTGCTGCCGCACGACGTCCGGTCGTACGTGATCCCGCTCGGCATCCTGGCCGAGCTGTCCGTACCGGTCATCGCCGAGCTGCGGTTGCGGACCAGCTGGCACCCGCACCACATCGCGGAGCGGTACGGCCTGTTCACCCTGATCGTGCTCGGTGAGACGGTGGCGGCGGCGACCGTGGCGGTGCAGTCGGCGGTGGACGAGCACGAGGGGCTGGGCCGGCTGCTGCCGGTGGCCGGCGGCGGTCTGCTGATCTGTTTCTCGGCCTGGTGGATCTACTTCGCCCGGCCGGTCCACGACCACCTGCGCTCCAACCGGCAGGCCTTCGCCTGGGGTTACGGTCACTACCTGGTGTTCGGCTCGGCGGCGGCGATCGGCTCCGGTCTGGAGGTCGCGGTGGAGTCGGCGGTGCACAAGGCGCACATCTCGGAGACGGCCGCCACCGCGACGGTGACCGTACCCACCGCCGTCTACCTGTTCACCGTCTGGCTGCTGCACGCGCGGCAGACCAAGAGCGGGGTGGCGCAGGTGTTGCTGCCCGCCGCCTCGGTGGCGGTGCTGGCCTGCACGGCGGCGGGCGGCTCGGGCGTCCTGGTGGCCGGCCTGGTGACGGCGGCCACGGTGGCGGTGGGCATCGCGCTGCACGCCCGCGAGGGGGCCGGCGCGGGCTCGCGCGAGGCCTGAGCCGCCGGCTCGCGCGGCGACGCGAGGAGCGGCGAGGGGACGGGCGACGGCGGGACGGGCGAGGGCGGGACGGGTGGCGACGCGAGGGGCGGCGACGCGAGGGGTGGCGACGCGAGGGGTGCCGCGAGCCCGCGAGAGGACCGGGGCGCCGGGGCCGACGACGGCACCGGGGCGCCCGGATCGGTGCTCGCCGGGGGGTGTCCGACCAGGTGCTGCAGTGCCTGGTCGTGCCGGGACAGCCAGGCGAGATAGGTCGGGCTGACCCGCGCCAGGTCCAGGTAGGCGGCCCGCAGCTCCCCGTAGAGCGCGTCCAGGGCCAGCGGGCCGAGCGCGCGCGGCCGCCAGGTGAGCAGCAGCCGCACGGCCAGCGGGTCGCCGTGCACCGGCCGGACGACCGTGCCGGGGCCGGGGGCGGAGGTCGGCTGGCAGGGGCGGACGGCCTCGCCGGAGGCGACCAGCTCGGCGGCGGTCGCGTTGTCGCGCACCTGGACCACGCGGGGGTTGAGCCCGGCCTCGGTGAACACCCGGCGCATCGCGGCGTACTCGTGGTCGGCCGTCGGGTCCACCATCCAGGTGTCCTCGGCGAGGTCGGCCAGGTGGACCACCGGCCGGGCGGCGGCCGGGTGATTCGCGGCGAGCGCGACGAACTGCGGCTCCCGGGCCATCAGGACGCGGTGTTCGGCGTCCGGCGGGACCTTCAACGGGAAGCCCTCGCTCTCGTGCACGAAGGCGACGTCCAACTGGTCGGCCGCGACCATCCGCAGCAGGGCGTTGGCGGAGATGTCGATGTGGATGGTGGTGTCCGTCTCCGGCAGCCGGTCGTGCACCCGGCGCAGCCAGGCCGCGACCGCCCGGCTGCCGACACTGCCGATCCGCAGCCGCCGGGCACGCTCGCTGCTGGCGGCGTCGCGGGCCTCCTGGCGGGCGGCGGCGACCAGCGCGGCCATCCCGGCGATCACCGGCCGGGCCCGGGACAGCACCGAGTGGCCGAGCGCGGTGGGCCGGCTGCCGGTCTGCTCGCGGGTGAACAGCGTGCCGCCGACGGCCCGTTCGATGCGGTGCAGCTGCGTGGTGAGGGAGGGCTGGGTCATGCCGAGTTGCAGCGCAGCCTTGCGGAGGCTGCCGGTGTCGGCAATCGCGCACAGCACCCGGAGGTGTCTCACGTCGAGCTCCACGTCGGGAGCATAACGGTCAATTCGGTGTGACGCCAGGGACATGACATGTCAGGAGTCGGGACCGCCCCGGACCGGGGGGTGATTGGCCGGTGCTATCGCCGGTTGACATCATCCGCCGCGCCGCCGCGCTGACCCAAGCTCTGGGGCAGCAAGCATTCATCCGATGCCCGCGGCCGGCCCCCACCGGTCACGGCGCACCCGCGAATCGGAGCCCCCACATGAACCGCATTCCGCGGCCGCTCTCCGCTGCCCTCGGCCTGGCGCTCGCCGCCGGCCTGGCGGCCCTGCCCGGCACCGCGACCGCGGCGCCCGCGGCCGGCGCGGCCCAGCACTACACCGCCTCGCCGTCGGCGCACCCGGGCGCCGGGAAGGCCGACAACCAGGCGTTCTACGAGGCCGTGATGAAGTCCGCGCTGGCGAAGCGGGCGGCCACGCCGTACCTGAAGGCCGTGGTGGTGACCTACGACGCGAGCAACGCGCCGTCGTTCGCCTCCCAGATAGCCCGGAGCGCCCAGATCTGGAACGGATCGGTCACCAACGTCCGCCTCCAGGCCGGCTCCAACGCCGACTTCGCCTACTACGAGGGCGACGACCCGAGCAACGGCTCGTACGCCAGTACGGACGGCCACGGCTCCGGCTACATCTTCCTGGACTACTCCCAGAACCAGCAGTACGACTCCACCCGGGTGACGGCGCACGAGACCGGGCACGTGCTCGGCCTGCCGGACCACTACTCGGGCCCGTGCAGCGAGCTGATGTCCGGCGGTGGCCCCGGCACCTCGTGCACCAACCCGTACCCGAACAGCGCCGAGCGCAACCGGGTCAACTCCCTCTGGCGCAACGGCCTGGCCGCCGTCACCGGCTGACCGACGCCACCCGCCGGCCCGGACCGGGGCGTCGACGTCCCGACCCGGGCCCGGCCCCCTTGAGCCGCCCCACCCCACCGCATCACCGTTCACCCGTTCACCCGTTCACCCGTTCGCCGTGGCCCACCCCCAGCGGCCCCGGCACCCGCGAACAGGAGCCCCCACATGAACCGTGTCTCACGTACGCTCTCCGCCGCCGTCGGCCTGGTGCTCGCCGCCGGCCTGGCGGCCCTGCCCACCACGGCCGTCGCCGCACCCGTGCCCGCGCCGGCGGTCCAGGGCTACACGGCCACCGCCGCCGGCTACGCCGGTTCGGCCGCCGAGGACGCCGACAACCAGGCGTTCTACGAGGCCGTGATGAAGTCCGCGCTGGCGAAGCAGGCGGCCACGCCGTACCTGAAGGCCGTCGTGGTGACCTACGACGCCAGCAGCGCGCCGACCTTCCGCAACCAGATAGCCCAGAGCGCCCAGATCTGGAACGGCTCGGTCGCCAACGTCCAGCTGCGGTCCGGCACCAACGCGGACTTCCGCTACTACGAGGGCAACGACTCGCGCGGCTCGTACGCCAGCACCAACGGGCACGGCCAGGGCTACATCTTCCTGGACTACTCCCAGAACCAGCAGTACGACTCCACCCGGGTGACGGCGCACGAGACCGGGCACGTGCTCGGCCTGCCGGACCACTACTCGGGCCCGTGCAGCGAGCTGATGTCCGGCGGTGGCCCCGGCACCTCGTGCACCAACCCGTACCCGAACAGCGCCGAGCGCAGCCGGGTCAACTCCCTCTGGCTCCGCGGCTGACCCCTCGGGACCGCGCGGACCACTGACGGCCCGGCCGCTCGCCCGAGCGGCCGGGCCCTGTCGGTGCCGCGTGCGAGCATGCGGGGCGAGGACCAGCCCGTCGACCCGTGAGGTGCCACCGCCATGCCGCTCTCCGTCCCCGACCGTCTCGCCGACCTGCCGTTCGCCCACCTGCTGAGCCCGCACACCGGCCCGCTGCGCAGTGACGAGCGCTACGACACCGTCCACTTCGACGGCGGCGAGTACACCGACCAGCGGGCCGGCGGCGCCACCTTCCTGGAGTGCGCCTTCACCGGCGTGGCGCTGAGCGGGGTCAAGCTCCGCCAGGCCCGCTTCAACGAGGTCTGGGCCCAGGCCGGCCGCTGGGTGGGCTGTGACCTCGGCGAGAGCGAGTGGCAGGACAGCGCCGTCACCGGCGGGGTGCTGGCCGGAGTGGCCGCCCACGGATCGGCGCTGCGCCGCACGGTGTTCCGCGGCTGCAAGCTGGAGGCGGTGAACCTGCGGGCCGCCGTCCTGCGCGATGTGGTGTTCGAGGACTGCCTGCTGCGCGACGTGGACTTCGGCGACGCCAAGCTGACCGACGTCTCCTTCCCGGGCACCACCCTGGAGGAGGTCCGCCTGCGCGGCGCCACGCTCACCAGGACGGACCTGCGCGGCGCCGTCCGCCTGGGCCTGCCCGACGGCCATCAGGGCCTGCGCGGCGCCGTCATCAGCTCCCCCCAACTCCTCGAACTGGCGCCGCAGTTCGCCCATGCCCTGGGGATCACCGTGAAGGACTGAGGGGCACCTCCCGGCCGCCGCCCGCCGCCCCGCCGTTCAGGCGGGCGTCGCTCGGTGACAGCCGGGCGAACAGTCCGCCAACCCTCTCCCGGGACCCTGGTGGCGGCGGTTCGGGCGGGGGGAAGATGCTGCGCGATCGATGAGCCCCAACTTGTCTGCACAACATCGCCAGTGAAGGGACGGGCCGGCTGATGGCCGAGCTGAGTCGTAGGAAGTTCGTCGCGCTGTCCGGAGCCGCGGCGGCGGGTCTGGCCGTGGCCGGGACCACCGGTGCGGGGGCGGCGCCGGGGGTCCCCGCGGCGGCGCCGTCGGCGGCACTGTCGCAGACCGGCACCATCGTGGACGCGAAGCACATCGTCATCCTGATGCAGGAGAACCGCAGCTTCGACCACTACTTCGGGATGCTGCGCGGCGTGCGCGGCTTCGCCGACCGCAGCGCGATCCAGATCGCCAACGGGTACAGCGTCTTCAACCAGCCCAACGGGCTCGGGCGGCAGTACCCGTGGCAGTTCAGCGCCACCAAGCCGGCTGGCGGCGCCGACCCCGAGCGCCTGGCGCAGTGCAACGGCGACCTCGCCCACGGCTGGTCCGACCAGCACAAGGCGTGGAACGGCGGCAAGATGGACTCCTGGGTGGCCGCCAAGGGCAATGTCCGCACCCTCGGGTACCTCACCCGTCAGGACATCCCGTTCCACTACGCGCTCGCCGAGAACTGGACCGTCTGCGACGCCTACTTCTGTTCCGTCCTCAGCGCCACCGGCCCCAACCGGACCTACCACTGGTCCGGCCAGATCGACCCGGACGGCAAGGCGGGCGGCCCGGCGTACGACGGCGGCGACGAGAAGGGCCTGCGCTGGCAGACCTACGCCGAGGCGTTGGAGGACGCCGGCGTGAGCTGGAAGGTCTACCAGAACGCGGCCGACAACTACGGCGACAACGCGCTCGCCTACTTCACCAGGTTCAGCTCCGCCCCGGCGGGCAGCCCGCTCGCGGTCAAGGGCACCGGCTCCGTCCCCAAGGTGACCGGCCGGACCCCGGACGACATCGTCGCCGCGATCAAGGCCGACACGCTGAACGGGACCCTCCCGCAGGTCTCCTGGATCGTTCCCGACCAGGGCTCCTCCGAGCACCCGTACTCCACCCCCCAGGACGGCGCGCACTTCGTCCACAACGTGATCGACGCGCTGGCCGCCGACCCGGACGTCTTCAACTCCACCGTCCTGTTCCTCAACTACGACGAGAACGACGGCTTCTTCGACCACGTCCCGCCGCCCGCGGCCCCGGCCGGCACCCCGGGCGAGTTCTACGGCGGCACCAACATCGGCCTCGGCTTCCGCGTTCCGATGATCGCCATCTCGCCCTGGACCCGCGGCGGTTGGGTCAACTCCGAGGTCTTCGACCACACCTCGGTGCTGCGCTTCCTGGAGAAGTGGACGGCCGCCATCGGCAAGCCGGCCACCTGCCCCAACATCACCGACTGGCGCCGCCGCGTCTGCGGCGACCTCACCGGGGCCTTCGACTTCGCCAACCCGGTCTACGGCCTGCCCGCCCTGCCCAACACCGACGCGGTGATCGGCATGTCGAGCTGCGGCCCGCTGCCCAACCCGGCGCCGGTCGACAACAAGCTGCCCGTCCAGGAGCCCGGTACCCGCCAGGCCCGCGCCCTGCCGTACCAGCCGAACGCCAACCTGGACCGGCTGGAGTTCGGCTCCGCCGGCGCGATCAAGGTCTGGCTGAAGATGGCCAACGAGGGCGCGGTCGCCCAGAAGTCGGTCCACTTCTCGGCCTACGCGAACGCCTACCGCACCGGCGGGCCCTGGCAGTACACCGTGGACCCGGGCGGCAACCAGAGCGACTTCTTCAACTGCGGCACCGGTTTCGGCGGCGGCCCCTACGACCTCTCCGTGGTCGGCCCCAACCGCTTCCTGCGCCGTTTCAAGGGCGACGCCACCAAGGCGGGCAAGAACGCGGCCGTCACCGCCTCGTACGCGGTGGAGCCGGGCACCGGGAAGACGGCGCTCTGGTTCAAGCTCGCCAACACCGGCACCACGGCGCTGACCTTCACCATCGCGTCGAACAACTACCGCACGGACGGCCCCTGGACGTACCAGGTGCCGGCCGGCGGCAGCGTGAGCGACTTCTTCAACGCCGTCGCCTACACCAACGGCTGGTACGACTTCACCGTCACGGTGGACGCCGACAGCTCCTGGTCGCAGCGGTTCACCGGCCACCTGGAGACCGGCGCGGCCAGCGTCAGCGGCTGACCCCGGGCCGGTGGCGCCGGGACGGGGTCACCCGCTCGGCGCCACCGGGCTCGGAGACCCCGGGCTCAGCGGTCCCGGGGGAACCACGGATCGTGGACCTCCCGGGGCCCCTCCGGCGTCAACAGCGTGAGCGACAGCGGCGAGGCCGCGTACTCGGCGAGCAGCACCGCGCCGTGCCGGGTCTCCAACTCCGCCTGCACCGGCACCGGCAGCCTGCTCAGCGCCCGCCGCAGCCCCAGCGCGTCCCGCCGGCTGACCGGTTGCGGCGCACGCAGCACCACCCGCAGCGGGCTCAGCGGACCGGTCACCGGCACACCCGTCCCCAGCTCGTAGCCGACCGCGCCGATCGGCCCCCAGACCAGCCGGTGGTCCGCCACCAGCTGTCCGGCCGCCGGGAGGGCGGCCAGCGCCGGGATCGCCGCCACCCGTTCCGGCGGCAGCAGCGCCTGCCGTCCCGCCACCTGTTCGGGCCGCAGGGTCCGGGCCACCGCCGAGCGCGGGGCCAGCGCGTCGAGCCGTTGCCCGCGCTCCGGGCCGCGCACCGTCACCGGCAGCCAGTGCTCCGGTGCGGCCGAGGGGTCCCGGGTGCAGCGCACCGGCGAGGGGGTGTCGAACGGCCCGCCGACCACCGCCGGAGCCCGGCCGACCGTCACCCAGGGGTGCGCCCGCAGGACCGCGCGGGCCCAGCCGGGCAGTTCGCCGCCGCCGAGGGGCCGCAGCGAGCCCGGGCACTGCAGCAGCAGGAGGTCGTGCGGGCCGGGCAGCCGTCCGTCCAGCGCGGCCAGCGGTCCGACCAGTCGGCGCGGCCCGCCGTGGTGCTCCTCGGGCAGCGGCCGGCGGGTGCGCTGGTCCGGATGGGCGAGCGGTTCCGGGTGGGGGACGGCCACAGCGGGCTCCAGGGGCGAGAGGCGTCGGATCGGCGGCGCTGCCGGGATCGTCTGACGGAACCCACCCTCCGCCCGCCGCGCGGCGCCCGGCTACGGCCGTTGGACGCGCCCGCCCGGGACCAAAGGCCCGGGTGCCCGCCGGGCGCGGACCGCCAGCGGATGCGCCCGCCGCGCACCGGTGTGAGAGTGGGGGCAGCCCGGAAGTCGTCCAAAGGAGGAGTCATGGGCATCTTCGACAGGTTCCGCCACAAGGCGCACGACGCCGGCGAGGAGGCCAGATCCTCGCTCGGCGGGAGCCATGAGCAGGACAGCGGCGCGATGACGGACCCCGCCCAGCGGGCCGCCCTCGCGCACGACGAGGCGGCCGACGCGTTCAGCGCCGAGACCGAGCGGGCCCGCGGGGGCCGGGAGACCACCGGCGTCACCGAACGGGAGGCCGAGGAGCGGGCCCGTGAGGACATGACGGCCGAGGGCGATCCCTGGGACTGACCGCACCGCTGACCGATCGCGCCGAGGGGACGCACCCGCTGGAGGGGTGCGTCCCCTCGGCGTTCCCCCGACCTCCTCCCGGCGTGCCCTCGGCGTCCCTCGCGGCGGGCCCGGGCCGTTCGCCGGCCCGCCAGCCCGCCAGCCCGCCGGCCCGCCCCGACCCGGCGCGCCCGCGCCCCGGTCAGTGGCCCGGCGGCTCGCGCGGCGGCAGCGCCGGCCGCCGCAGGTCCGGCCGCGGGGTGTCGTCCGGTGGCGGGACGGCGGCCGGCGCGTCCTCCAGCAGGTCCAGCGCCAGCCGGACGGCGGTGACCAGCTCGGGGTGCCGCCCCCGGGCCCAGTCCCGCGGTGTGCGCAGCGCGTGGACGTCCGGCTCCACACCGCGGTTCTCCACCGACCAGCCGAGCCCGCCGTCGAACCAGGAGGCGTTCTTCGGCACCGAGATCTGCGTCCCGTCACCGAGCGTGTGCCGGCCGGTCATCCCGACCACCCCGCCCCAGGTGCGGCTGCCGACCACCGGGCCCAGTCCCAGCAGTTTGATCGCGGCGATGATGACGTCACCGTCCGAGCTGGTCGCCTCGTCGGCCAGTGCCACGATCGGCCCGCGCGGTGCGTAGCGCGGCCAGCGCACCGGCTGCCGCCCCCGGCTGAAGTCCCAGGCCAGTACCGGTCGGGTGAGCTTCTCCAGGACCAGCTCGGAGACGTTGCCACCGGCGTTGCCGCGGACGTCCAGCACCAGCGCGGGCTTGTCCAGCTCCCGCCGGAGGTCCCGGTTGAACTGGGCCCAGCCCGAGCCGCCGAGGTCCGGGATGTGCAGGTACCCGCACCGGCCGTCGCTGAACTCCCGGACCAGCGAGCGGCGTCTGGCCACCCAGTCCTGGTAGCGGATCGGCCGCTCGTCGGTCAGCGGGGTGACGGTGATCCGGCGGACTCCGGCGTCCGGTCCCGCGCCGCCGCGCAGGGTCAGCTCGACGGTGGTGCCGCCGGTGCCGGCCAGCAGGGGGGCCGGACCGCGCACCCGGTCCACGGGGCGGCCGGCCACCGCCAGCAGTTCGTCGCCGTCCCGGACGCCCTGGGAGGCGAGCGGGGCACGGGCGCGCGGGTCGGAGGACTCGCCGGGCAGGATGCGGTCGACCAGCCAGCGGCCGTCGGCGGCGTGGCGCGCGTTGGCGCCGAGCAGGCCGAGCGGGTGCTGGACGAGGGACGGCCCCTCGCCGCGCCGGGAGGGGGTGACGTACGCGTGCGAGGTGCCGAGCTCGCCGAGCAGCTCGCGCAGCAGGTCGGCGAAGTCGTCCGGACCGGCGATCCGCTCCAGCAGCGGCTCGTACTGCGCGACCAGCGCGGGCCAGTCCAAGCCGGACATGCCGGCGTCCCAGAACTGGTCCCGGACGATCCGGGCGGCCTCGTGGTAGGCCTGGCGCCACTCGGCGGGCGGATGCACGGTGTGGGTGATCCGCCGCAGGTCCACCGAGGTGCCGGCGGACGGCGCGCCGACCGGGACGATCCGCAGGGTGCCGGCCGAGTAGACGGCGACCGAGCCGCCGTCACCCGAGACGGCGTAGCCGTCCAGCTTGTCGGCCAGTGTGCTGCGGGTGCCCCGGGCCAGGTCGAAGTACTCCAGGGAGGGGCGGCCGGAGGTGTCGTCCGGATTGGTGAAGGTCTGCCCGAGGGTGCCGGAGATCGGCCAGCGCAGCCAGACCAGGCCGCCCCGCACGGCGTCGGTGGCCGAGTACTTGGAGGCGATCACCGGGAACTGCAGCAGCCGCTCGCCGATGCCCCGCGGGTCGACGTGCACGGTGCCGTCCCCGCCGCCGTCGCCGCGCGGGGCGCCGTCCTCGGCGGCCGCGGCGAACGGGGACGGGGTGTCGGCGGCGAGCGGGACGAGGTAGGGGCGGCAGCCGAGCGGGAAGGAGAGGTCACCGGTGTGTACGTCGTGGACCGGGTCGAAGCCGCGCCAGGAGAGGAAGGCCAGGTAGCGGCCGTCCCGGGTGAACACCGGCTGCTCGTCCTCGAAGCGGCCGTCGGTCAGCTCGGTGGTCGGGGCGGGCGCGTCGGCCCGGGTGAGCCGGATCCGGCGCAGTGAGCGGCCGGCCACCGGCTGGGACCAGGCGATCCAGCGCGAGTCGGGGGAGAAGCGGGCGCCGGTGACCGGACCGTGGTCGGAGGCGGCCAGTTCGCGGACGGCGCCGTCGGCGGCGCCGACCAGCAGCAGCCGGCCGTCGGAGGCGGCGGCGGCCAGGTGGGTGCCGTCGGGGGAGGCGGTGAGCTCCAGGACGCGGCCGAGCCGGCCGGCGGCGAGCACCCGGTGGCGGTGGACGCCGGCCGCGCCCGCCGTGCCGTCCGCGCCCGCCTCACCGTCCGCTCCCGCCTCGCCGTCCGCCTCGTGTCCGACGGCGTCGTGGCCGGGCAGCGGGACGATCTCGACCGCGTCCTCGCCCTGCGCGTCGGTGATCCAGGCGGCCTCGCCGGTGTGCCCGAGCACCACCGGCAGCCGGGTGCGCACCCCCGGGGTGTCGGCGAGCGCCCGGGCCGGGCCGTCCCGGTGGGTGAGCCAGTACTGGCTGCCGCGCACCGTGATCACCCCCGCCCGGCCGCTGTGGTCGCAGGCCAGGTCCTTGACGTGGGAGGCGGCGCTCACCTGGTACGGCCGCCGGCCGGCCCGGGCGCCGCCGAGCGGGACGCGCAGCCGGTGCGGCGCGGGCGCGTCCAGGCTCTCCAGCACCCAGAGGTCACCGGCGTGCTGGTAGACGATCCGGGTGCCGTCGGTGGCGGCCTCCCGGGCGTAGTAGGAGGCGTGGTCGGTGTGCCGGCGCAGGTCGGTGCCGTCGGGGCGGCAGGAGTAGAGGTTGCCGATGCCCTCGTGGTCGGAGAGGAAGGCGATCCGGTCGCCGACCGGCATGGGGGAGGCGAAGTGCCCCCGGTGACGGGGGAGGATCTGCTCGCCGTCCACCCAGAGCCGGCCGGTGGCGCCGCCCCGGTAGCGCTTCCAGGCGGCGGGCTCGTGCGGTGCCGAGCCGGTCAGCAGCACCGTGTGCGCGCGGCTGAGCTGGGCGTCGCCGACCGGGCCCCAGGGCATCCGGCGGCCGGGGGAGCCGTCCGGCGGCAGCGCGTGCGCCCAGGTGTAGTGGCCGAAGGGCTCGTGGTACGAGGTGACGGCGAGGAGTTCGCCGTCCGGCAGCCAGCCGCGCAGCCGGGTGTCCTGGCTGCCCCAGTAGCTGAGCCGGACGGCTTCGCCGCCGTCGACCGGCGCGGTCCAGACCTCGGGGGTCGGGCTCTGCCAGCCGGTCCAGGCCAGGGTGCTGCCGTCGGGGGAGATCCGGGGGTGGCTGACCCGGGTGCGGTCGCAGCTGACCCGCCAGGCCCGGCCGGTGCTGCCGTCGGGGGAGAGCGGGGCGATCCAGACGTCGTCCTCGGCGGTGAACGCCAGCAGGCCCCCGCGCAGGTGGGGGTAGCGGAGGTAGCCGGGCGACGTCACCTCTCCATGGTTCGACGCAGTGTCACGCCCGGCAACCGGACGCGCCGGGCGCAGGCGTCCGACCGGTCTGGACCATTGACAGCGCACGGCCGAATCCACTTCAGTGGTCTAGTCCAACTAGGGTGCGCGGTCGGGCCGAACCCCCACTGGCACGTACATCGCCGTGCCCTTGGACGTCCCCCACGATTCGCGCCCCCGCAGGAGTCCCCCGCATGCGCAGAACACCTGTAGCCGCACCCGGCACGCCCCGCCGCCCCCGTACGCTGGTCGCCGCCGGCACCGCCTCGGCCGTCGCCGCGGCGACCCTGGTCGGTCTGACCCTGGGCCTGGCGCCCGCCGCCTCGGCCGGCGAGTTCCTGGCCAACGGCGGCTTCGAGACCGGGGCCGTCGGCCCCTGGAGCTGCTCCGCCGGCACCGGCAGCGTCGTCACCGGACAGTCCCACAGCGGCAGTTACGCACTCGCCGCGGCCGCCTCGGCCGGCGACACCGCCCGCTGCGCCCAGACCGTCACGGTCGCGCCCAACACCACCTACACGCTCAGCGCCTACCTCAAGGGTTCGTACGTCTACCTCGGGGTGGACGGCGGCACCAGCACCTGGACGCCGGGTACCGGCGGTGCCTACCAGAAGCTCACCGTCAGCTTCACCACGGCCGCGACCCAGACCAGCGCCACCGTGTACACCCACGGCTGGTACGGCCAGGGCACCTACTACGCGGACGACGTCTCGCTGGACGGGCCGGGCGCGCCCAGCCCGACGCCGACGGTCACGCCCACGGTGACCCCGACCGTCACCCCCACCGTCACCCCCACCGTGACGCCCACCGTCACGCCCACCGTGACCCCGACCGTGACCCCGACCCCGACCGTGACGCCCACCTCGCCGCCCGGCAGCCACGCCCTGGTCGGCTACCTGCACGCCAGCTTCGCCAACGGCGCCGGCTACACCAAGGTCGCCGACGTCCCGGACTCCTGGGACTTCATCAACCTCTCCTTCGGCGAGCCGACCTCCGTCACCTCCGGCGACATCCGGTTCAACCGCTGCCCGGTCACCGAGTGCCCGGGCGTGGAGTCGGACGCGGACTTCAAGGCCGCCATCGCGGCCAAGCGGGCCAAGGGCAAGAAGGTGCTGATCTCGATCGGCGGCCAGAACGGCCAGGTCCAGCTCACCACCACGGCCGCCCGCGACGCCTTCGTCAGCTCGGTCTCGGCGATCATCGACAAGTGGGGCCTGGACGGCCTCGACATCGACTTCGAGGGCCACTCGCTCTCGCTGAACACCGGTGACACCGACTTCAAGAACCCGACCAGCCCGGTCGTGGTCAACCTGATCTCCGCCGTGAAGACGCTGAAGGCCAAGTACGGCCCGAACTTCGTCCTCACCATGGCCCCGGAGACCTTCTTCGTCCAACTCGGTTACCAGTACTACGGATCCGGTCCGTGGGGCGGCCAGGACCCGCGCGCCGGCGCCTACCTGCCGGTCATCCACGCGCTGCGCGACGACCTCACCCTGCTGCACGTCCAGGACTACAACTCCGGCTCCATCATGGGCCTGGACAACCAGTACCACTCGATGGGCGGCGCCGACTTCCACGTCGCCATGACCGACATGCTGCTCAAGGGCTTCCCGGTGGCGGGCAACACCAACAACGTGTTCCCGGCGCTGCCCGCCTCCAAGATCGCCATCGGCATGCCGGCGACCACCAACGCGGGCAACGGCTACGTCGCCCCCACCGAGGTCAACAAGGCGCTGGACTGCCTCACCAAGGCCGTCAACTGCGGCAGCTACGTCCCCAAGGCCGGCGCCCAGCCCGACCTGCGCGGCCTGATGACCTGGTCGATCAACTGGGACCAGTTCGGCGGCCGTGAGTTCTCCAAGAACTTCGACAGCTACTTCCGTCGCTGACCGATCCCCGCGGGGCGCCGGACGGGACCGTACCCGTCCGGCGCCCCGGCATCGGTGTCGCGGTGGCCGGCGCCGCGAAGGCCCCGGGAAACACCGAAGGCCCCTTGCTCTCGCAAGGGGCCTTCCGGCTGCCTGTGCGCCGCCAGGGACTCGAACCCCGGACCCGCTGATTAAGAGTCAGCTGCTCTAACCAACTGAGCTAGCGGCGCCTGCTGACGCGGAGAACATTACCTGGTCAGCAGCCGAAACTCCCAATCGACGGCCGGACGGCCCCCGCCCGGGCCCTGCCGGGGCTCACAAGGCTCACGGGGTTCACGGGGTTCACGGGGTGAGGACCACCTTGCCCCGGACGTGCCCGGTGCCGACCAGCCGGTGCGCGTCGGCGGCGCGCTCCAGCGGGAAGGTGTCGGCGATCTCCAGCCGTAGGCCGCCCGACTCCCAGAGCGCGACCAGTTCGGCCAACCGGGCCGCCGTCCGCGGTGCCCGCAGCTCGACCAGGCCGAGCCGCGCGGCGGTGGGGTGGTCGACGACGGTGCCGATCCGGTCCCGGTCCGCGACCAGCTCGACGGAGGCCTCCAGGGCGCCCCGCCCGGCCGCGTCGAAGGCCGCGTCCACCCCCTGCGGCGCCACCGCCCGCACCCGCTCGACCAGCCCCTCCCCGTAGGCGACCGGGAGCGCGCCCAGCTCGCGCAGATAGTCGTGATTACGCTCGCTCGCGGTGCCGATCACGGTGGCCCCCCAGGCGCGGGCGAGCTGGACGGCGACCGTGCCGACCCCGCCGGAGGCGCCGTGGACCAGGACGGTGTCCCCCCGGCCGACCCGCAGCCGGGTGAGCGCGACGTGGGCGGTCTGGCCGGAGGCGGAGAGCGAGCCCGCCTGCTCCCAGGGCATGCCGGCGGGCTTGGGGACCAGCTGGGAGCCGTCCACGGTGACGAACTCCGCGTGGCTGTGCAGCGCACGGAAGCCCAGCACCTCGTCGCCGACCTTCCAGTCGGAGCTGCCCGGCCCGAGCGCGTCGACCACCCCGGCGAACTCGTTGCCCGGGACCGCCGGCAGTTCGACCCGCACACCCGGCGGCGCCCAGCCCTCCCGGACGGCGAGGTCGGCGGGCTGCACCCCGGCCGCGTAGACCCGCACCCGCACCTCGCCCGGTCCGGCGGCGGGGGTGGGCACCTCGGTCACCCGCAGCACTTCGGGGCCGCCGAACCGGGGGACGGTGACAGCCTTCATCTGGAACTCCTGCCTCGTGGTCGGTGCGCGCGGTCCTGCCCGCGCTCCGATCATCGAAGGTGAAGCGGACTTGAGGTCAAGCGTCCTTCGGCGTGTTGCGACAGCTGGGCGCATTGTCGGATTTATCCTCGACGGCGGCCCGAAGCGCGTCCGGCGGCGCCGGACCGGCCGGCCCCGCCGCCCGTCCCGGTCCGCCGTCCCAGCCGTCCGCCCCCTCGCTCCGTCCCGGCCGTCCGTCCCGGCCGTCCGCGTCAGCCGCCCGTCCCAGCCGTCCGTCACCGAGAGGAACCCCGCCGTGGGCCAGCTGCCCCTGCTCTTCGTGGTGCTGCTCGCCTCCGTGGTGACCATGCCGCTCGCCCGGCGCACGGGCGTCCCGCAACCCGTGCTGATGACCCTGCTGGGCATCGTCATGGCGCTGCTCCCGCAGATCCCGGACATCTCCCTCGACCCGGACCTGATCCTGCCCCTGGTCCTGCCGCCGCTGATCTTCGCCGTCGCCCGGCGCTCCTCGGTCCGCTACTTCCGGGCCAACATCCGCTCCATCCTGCTGCTCGCGGTCGCGCTGGTGGTGGTCACCACGACGGCGGTCGCCGGCACCGTGCACGCGCTGCTGCCCGCCCTGCCGGTCGCGGCCGCCGTCGCGGTCGGCGCGCTGGTCTCCCCGCCGGACCCGGTCGCCGCCGTCGCGGTGGCCGGCAGCGTCGGCCTGCCGCGCCGGCTGGTGGCGATCCTGGAGAGCGAGGGCCTGTTCAACGACGTCACCGCGATCGTCATCTACTCGCTGGCCATCGACGCGGTGGTCAGCGGCGACTTCTCGGCCGGCCATGCGGTCCTGCGGTTCGTGCTCTCGGCCGTGCTCGCCGTCGTCATCGGGATCGGGCTCGGCTGGCTCAACGCCAGGCTCGCCTCCTTCCTGGAGGACCCCACCCAGCAGGTCGCGCTCAACCTGCTGGTGCCCTTCGCCGCCTACGCGCTGGCCGAGGAGATCCACGGCTCCGGCGTGCTCGCCGTCGTGGTCTGCGCGCTCTACCTGGCCGAGCGCGCCGCGGAGGCCGACGCCGTCTCCTACCGGCTGGTCGGCAACGCCTTCTGGGAGATCGTCGAGATCCTGATCACGGGTGTCGCCTTCGGCCTGATCGGCCTGGAGCTGGCCACCGTCCTGAAGGAGGCCGGCGCCGGCTGGACGAGCATGCTCGGTGACGCGGCCGTCGTCATCGCCGTCGTGGTCGTGGTGCGGCTGCTCTGGCTGCTGCCGGCCGGCTGGCTCTCCAGGAAGCTGCGCTCCGGGGCCGAGGAGGACACCCCGATCAGCTGGCAGGAGAGCGTGGTGCTCTGGTGGTCCGGGATGCGCGGGGTGGCCACCGTCGCGCTCGCCCTGGCCGTCCCGCTGACCGTTCATTCGGGCGAGGGCTTCCCCGAGCGCGGCCGGCTGGTCTTCATCGCCTTCAGCGTCGTCCTCTTCACCCTGCTGGTCCAGGGGCTCACCCTGCCGTGGCTGGCCAAGCGGCTGCGGCTGGACGTCGACCACGACAAGCACGAGCAGGCGGTCCGCCAGCTCTGGTGGCGGGCGGCCCGGGCCGGGCTGCAGCGGCTCGGCGAACTGGAGGAGCAGGACAAGCTGCCCGCCGAGGTCGCCGACCGCCTGCGGGACCGTCAGCACGACCGGCTGGCCCGGCTCTGCCCGGAGAAGTACGCCGAGGAGGAGGCCGGCGAGGCGAAGCTGCGGCTCAGCCAGTGGCGCGCCGCGTACCGCGTCGAGCAGGAGATGATCGCCGCCTCCCGGCGCGAGATGCTGGCCGCCCGCAGCGAACTCGGCGCCGATCCGGAACTCGTCGACCAGGTGCTGCGCGGCCTCGACCTGCGCTCCGAACGGAAGTGACGCGGTGTCCGGGCGGGCCGCCCGTCCGTCGGGACGGCGGCCGCGGAGCGTCCGGACGGCAACCGCCGGGCGTCCGTACGGCGGCGACGGAGCGTCCGCGAACGGAATGTGCGCGGGCGGCCCCGACGTTGCATAGGCTGGCCCCGGGCAGGCCGTCAACGAAGTCGGCGCACCACCAGTACCCGCACGACCTCGCGAAAACCCTCCCGCCTGGCCCTGCCGGTATCTGCACCCAGATGAATCGAGGAGCCACCGATGTCGGAGACCCGTGCCGACGCCCGTACCCCGCTGGACCGCACCCCGCAGTGGGCCGCCCTCGGCAAGCACCGCGCCGAGCTGGGCGAGACGCACCTGCGCGAGCTGTTCGCCGCCGACCCGGAGCGGGGCCGCCGCTACACCCTCCAGGTCGGCGACCTGCACGTGGACTACGCCAAGCAGCTGGTCACGGACGAGACGCTGGCCCTGCTGCGCGAGCTCGCCGAGGCGACCGGCGTCGCCCGGCTGCGGGACGCGATGTTCCGCGGTGAGAAGATCAACAACACCGAGCACCGCGCCGTCCTGCACACCGCGCTGCGTGCCCCGCGCGGCGCCGTGGTCGAGGTCGACGGCGAGAACGTGGTGCCGGCCGTGCACGCCGTGCTCGACAGGATGGCGGCCTTCGCCGAGCAGATCCGCGGCGGCGCCTGGCGCGGCCACACCGGCAAGCGGATCCGGACGGTCGTCAACATCGGCATCGGCGGCTCCGACCTCGGCCCCGCCATGGCCTACGAGGTGCTGCGCTCCTACGCCGCCCGCGACCTCGACGTCCGCTTCGTCTCCAACGTGGACGGCGCCGACCTGCACGAGGCCGTCCGTGACCTCGACCCGGCCGAGACGCTCTTCATCGTCGCCTCCAAGACCTTCACCACCATCGAGACCATCACCAACGCGGTCTCGGCCCGCACCTGGCTGCTCACCGGCCTGGGCGCGGGCACCGAGGCGGTGGCGAAGCACTTCGTCGCCCTCTCCACCAACGCCGAGGGCGTCGCGGACTTCGGTATCGACACCGCCAACATGTTCGAGTTCTGGGACTGGGTCGGCGGCCGCTACTCCTTCGACTCGGCGATCGGCCTCTCGCTGATGATCGCCATCGGCCCGGACGCCTTCCGCGAGATGCTGGACGGCTTCCACCTGGTTGACGAGCACTTCCGCACGGCCCCCGCCGAGGAGAACGTGCCGCTGCTGCTCGGCCTGCTGGGCGTCTGGTACGGGGCCTTCTTCGACGCCCAGGCGCACGCCGTGCTGCCCTACTCGCACTACCTGTCGAAGTTCACCGCCTACCTGCAGCAGCTGGACATGGAGTCCAACGGCAAGTCGGTGGACCGCGACGGCAACCCGGTGAGCTGGCAGACCGGCCCGGTGGTCTGGGGCACGCCCGGCACCAACGGCCAGCACGCCTACTACCAGCTGCTGCACCAGGGCACCAAGGTCATCCCGGCCGACTTCATCGGCTTCGCCCAGCCGGTCGCCGACCTGCCGGCCGGCCTGGTCGCCCAGCACGATCTGCTGCTCGCCAACTTCTTCGCCCAGACCCAGGCGCTGGCCTTCGGCAAGACGCCGCAGGAGGTCGCGGCCGAGGGCGTGCCGGCCGAGCTCGTGCCGCACAAGACCTTCAAGGGCAACCACCCGACCACCACCGTCCTGGCCGCCGAGCTGACCCCGTCGGTGCTCGGCCAGCTGGTCGCGCTGTACGAGCACAAGGTGTTCGTCCAGGGCGCGATCTGGAACATCGACTCCTTCGACCAGTGGGGCGTCGAACTCGGCAAGGTGCTCGCCAAGCGGATCGAGCCGGTGCTGCTGACCGGTGAGGGCGTCGACGCGCTGGACAGCTCCACGGCGGAGCTGGTCGCGCGCTACCGCTCGCTGCGCGGCCGCTGACCGAGGGGTGCCGCCCGCCCGCCGAGTCCGGCCGGCGGGCGGCACCGGTCGGCGTCTCCGGGGCGGTCCCGGGGCGGTCCGGGACGGCCCGATGCCGCCAAGGAAACACCGAAGGCCCCTTGCTTTCGCAAGGGGCCTTCCGGCTGTCTGTGCGCCGCCAGGGACTCGAACCCCGGACCCGCTGATTAAGAGTCAGCTGCTCTAACCAACTGAGCTAGCGGCGCCTGCTGACAGAGAAGACTTTAGCAGCGGCGCGCGGCCCGGCCAAAATCGAATACCCGGTCCGGCGTGCGGCCGGGCTCAGCCGGCGGGCAGGGCCGCCGACCCGGCCCGGTCGGCGGGCTCGCGGGCCGCCCGGACGCAGGCCCAGAGCACCACCGAGGCACCCGGCAGCCACGGCTCCCGGCTCTCCGGGGCGACGATCCACCGCCCGGCGCCCAGGCCGGGGGAGTCAGGGCTGTGCACCATCCGCTGCACCGGCGGAACGGTCACCGCGTCGCCGCGACCGTGGCAGAGCAGCGGCGGGACGTCCCGGGCCCACTCCTCCCAGGCGAGCAGTCGCCGCAGCCGGGCCGCCGCCCCGGGCCGGACGAAGAGCAGGGTGCGTCCCCGGTACGCGGCGACCGGGCCGCAGCCCGGTCCGGAGGTCCACAGCTCGTCCAGGACCCGGCGGCCGAACAGGGCCGGCATGCTGATCACGTCGAAGGCGCGCCCGCAGGGCAGCACCGAGGGCGCCCACGGGCGCGATTCCCAGAGCGCGCGCATGCTGCGCGGGTACTCGCTGGCGGAGGCCAGCCAGGCCTCACCGGCCACGGTGACGTACTCCACCGACTGATACGTCCAGATGTCCACAGACAGCAGGGTGGAGTGTCCGTCGGGTGTCCGGGAGGGAAAGCGCGGTTTGCCGGACAGCGCGACGGGCACCGGCGTACCCTGCCGCGCCGCATATGCCACTGGCGAGATCTCCGGGCCGTTCCGCCGCCCCCGCCCGGCCGCCGGTGCCCGTACCGCGGCCGCGCCGGTCTCCGGAAGCGTCGCCCGGGCCGGGCGACGACCTCAGGGGCCGGAACGGCTAGCCGTCGTGACGCCGGGGCTGCAGCAGGCCGCGGCCGTACTCGATCATCTTGGTCGCGTAGTCCGGCGTCCAGTCCGCCCGGTCGGCGATCTCGGTGTCGGAGAGCGCGTCGAAGCGGCGGGTGTCCGCGAGCTGCGCGGCGGCGACGGCCTGGAAGTCGGTCGCCCGCTCGGCGGCCGCGCGGAAGGCCAGGGCCAGCTCGGTGGACCGGCGCAGCAGCTCCGCCGGGTCCTCGATCGATTCGAGGTCGAAGAACCGCTCCGGCTCCGGCTCGGCGAGATGCGGCTCGAACAGCAGCTGCACCGGGCGCCGGCGTCGGGCGGGCGCTTCACCGGCGCCTGCGCCCGGACCGGCCGGCACGGTCGAACCGCTCGGGTCGGACGCCTGGGCGTGGGAGTCGGGCATGGACGGACACCTCCGGGTGCTCGGTGGGGGCGGACGACGGCAGCCGGGGACGACGCCGCCCGGTCCTGGCCGCCGTCCATTGTCTCGCGTCGGCAGCCGGTAACGGAACGGTGCGAGTCCGGGCACTATTCCCTCCCGGCGCGCCGGGGGCGTGCACCCGTTGCCGCCCGCCCCCGGCCGGCCGGGCGCCCGCCGGGCCGCGGGCGGCCCCGCTCAGCGCGCCAGCCGCACCCGGTGCCCGGCGAGGTGCTGCAGCACCTGGTGGTTGGCCTCCCAGCCGTCGGGGAACGTGACCGAGACGCCGAGCTGGACCGGCTCGGTGGCCGGGTGCTCGTCCAGCAGTTCGGCGATGCCGGCCCGGGCGACCACGATGCACGCGTGCCGGTGCCGCGAGGCGAGCACACAGAGCCGTCCCGTCTCCAGGTGGAAGGCGGTCGCGTCCGGCCGGCCGGAGAGCGGGTGCAGCACCACCGTGACGTCGTACTCGCGCCCCTGCAGCCGGTTGGCGGTGTCCACCGTGACGGCCGGCCCGACGGCCGGGTCGACCGGGACACCGGCCGTGACCAACGCCGCCCGGACGGCCGCCGCCTGGTCCCGGTGGGCCGTGCCGACCGCGATCCGGCTGGGGGCGAGCGGGACGGAGCCCTGCTCGGAGTGGGCCGTCAGACCGCGCTCCAGCAGTCGGCGGACGGTGGCCGCCACGGCGGACACCGCCTGCGGATCGGTCCGGACGGTGTGCCGGGCGGGCAGCTCCAGCAGCGCCCAGCCGTGCTCGGCCGCCCGGTCGATCGCCGCGTCCAACGCGCCGCCGTCCGGCCGCACCGAGGCGGTGAGCCGCCGCTCGCCGGGCCCGGTGCCGGACCGGAACGGGGTGTACGGGTAGAACGCGTCGGAGATCAGCGGTGCCGCGCTGGCCGGCAGCCGCCAGGAGACCGGCAGCCGGTGCGGCTCGATCTGCGGGTTGTGCGCGAGCAGGGTGACCACCGCGCTGCTCGACGGGTCGTACGACAAGCCCGCCCACTGCTCGGTGCCGACCACCGTGAACGGGTCCAGCTGGCCCGGGTCCCCGACGAACAGGGCCCGCTCGAACAGCCGGGCCACCGCGAGCAGGGCGTCCGAGCGCATCTGGTAGGCCTCGTCGACGATCGCGTGCCGCCAGGGTGCCTCGGTCCTCACCCACTGCCACTTGGCGGCGGTGGAGATCACCACGTCGAGCTCGGCGAGGTCGGCGACCTTGTCGGAGGGGGTGACATGGGGGTGCCTCAGCACCTCGGGCCCCGGCCGGGAGTCCGCCGCGTGCAGCCGGCCGATCGTCAGCTCGGGTGCCTTCTGGGCCAGCCGGTCGACCAGGTCGTCCACCTGGCCGTTGGTCTGGGCGACGATCATGATGCGCTCGCCGGCCTCGACCAGCTCCCGGGCGGCGCGCACCACCAGGGTGGACTTGCCGGCACCGGGCGGGGAGTCCACCACCACGCCGCGCGGGGCGCCGGTGGCCGGGTGGACGGTGGCCTCCAGGATCCTGGCCACCGCCGCGTCGGCGGCCGCGCCGGGGGCCTGCTCACTGCTCATCTGCCGGATCACTCCCATTCCTCGGTGTCGGTGGCCGCGGGGGCGGTGGCCGTGGCCACCGGCAGGAGACCGGGCGCGGCGGCACCGGGCGGGCCGCCGTGCGTCCACGGGGTGTCGTCCGGTTCGGGCAGCGGCGCGGACTGGCGGACGGTCAGTTCGAACAGGGTGAAGGTGATCCGCTCGCCGGGCTCGGGCAGGCTGCCCGGCTCGGGCTCCTTCTTGCGCCCCATGCCGGACAGCACCCGCAACGTGATGGTGCCCGCCGCCGGGTCGACCGCGGCGATCACCGCCTTCTGCGCGCTCGGTCCGGTGCCGGACTCCGACGAGGAGGACTCCCGGACCCGGTGCGCCTCCCGGCCGAGGTCCGCGTGCGGACGGTCGGCCGTGCGGACGGTGATCAGCGGACGCGGCTTCGGCGAGCGCCCCGAGGTGTCGTAGTCCGGCACCACCTCGGTCACCACACCCGCGAACGCCTCGCCGGCCAGCCGGTGCTCGGCCATCGCCAGCGGGTCGTCCAGCGCCTCCTGGACGTCCAGCCGGGCCTGCTCGCGCTCGCGCTGCGCCAGCTTCCGGGCGGCCGTCACGGCGTCGTCCTGCCGGGGCTGCGGCGGCTCGCCGGCCGCCAACCGGTCGCGGTGACCGGTGTAGGACCAGCGGTCACCCGTCCAGCGCTCCGCCAGGTGCCCGGCGGGCGGCAGGCCGCGGAGCAGGTCCAGCCCGTGCCACACGTCGTGCCAGGTGGGCAGCAGCACCCCGGACAGCACCGTGCGCAGCTGCTCGGCCGCCGCCCGGACGGCGGCCCGGGCCCGCTCCGCCTCGGTGCTCCCCGGCTCCCGGACGGCGTGCGGCAGGGCGGCCGCGGCGGCGTCGTAGCGGGCGATCGCCGGGCCGAGCACCAGCTCGTCGAAGCGCGGGTCGGTGGCCGGACCGGCCGGCGGGTGCAGCAGCTGGCCGGCCGCGTCCCGGGCGGACTCGGCCAGCTCGGCCGCCTCGGCCCCGGTCAGGCCGGGCGGCGGCGTGTGCCAGGCCAGCCGGGCGGCGAGGTGCTGGTCCTCCAGGTGGCTCTGGCCGGTCGCCCAGTGCCGGGAGAGCAGGCCGGTCATCGCCAGCAGCAGGCTGGAGCCGGGCACCTGGGCCCGGTCGGTGAGGTGGGTCAGCCAGCGGCCGAGCAGCGGCACTCGGGCCGGCGCCGGGTACGGGCCCGGCTCGTCGTCCTCGACGGTGCGACGGAAGCGGGTGGAGCGGCCGAGCAGGGCGAGGTGGTGCACACCCGCGCTGTTGGGCACGACCAGTTGCGGCGCGTCGGCGCACAGCTCGCGGAGGACCTGCGTCTTCTCGCCCGTCTCCGGATCCTTCTCGGACCCCTCGATCCGCTCCACCTCGGCGGCGAAGGACTCCAGGTAGGGCAGCAGGTCGGCCGCCAGCTCGGCCAGGAAGTCGAACCGCTGGGTGCGGTTGAGCGGCTGCGGGACGATGTGCAGCCGGGGGGCGGAGCGGTCGGTGCCCAGCAGCACGGCCAGCGGCGCGCCCGCCTCGCCGGCGGCGGTCAGCGGGACGACCACCATGGGGCGGTCGGAGAGGTGCCGGTGGCGGACGGTGGCCAGCGGCTCGGCCCGGCCGCTGCGGACGGCCTCCAACCGGGCGAGGGTGCCGAGCAGGCTCATCGGGCCGCTCCCGGTCCGGCCGCCCGGTCCGCCGTCGCCGGGCCCGCCGGACCCGCCGCCGCCGTGAGCGGCCGCCCCAACGCCTCGGCGCGCAGCGCGGCGGCGTAGGCCAGCCGGGCGGCGGCCTCGTCGGCGGCGAGCGTGGCTTCGGCGGGGGTGTCGTGCTCCGGGGCGGTGCCCGCGGCTGCGGCCAGGGCCTCGGTGACGGTCCGGATGCTGCCCAACTCGCCGCGCACGCCCCGGCCGAGCTGTTCGACCCGGTCCCCGCAGCGGGCCCGGGCCCGGCAGTGGAAGCCCAGTTCGCAGGTGGAGAGGCAGTCCGGGCTGTACGCGGCGGGGACCGCCTCGACCGACTCGGCCAGCTGTTCGGCCGAGCGGGCGGGAACGCCGGCCCCGTCCGAGGCGAGGTCGAAGCCGGCGCCCGCCGGCAGCGCGTCCAGCAGCCGGCCGATGCCGGTCATCCGGCTGAGCTGGCGGCGGGTGGTGGCCAGCTCGCGGCGGATGTCCACGGTCACGGCGGTGGGCCGGTTGCCGAAGTCCTTCGGGCAGACCAGCAGCACGCTCAGCCGGGGGCTGCCCGGCAGCCGCTGCTCGACGTACGGGTTCCGGTCCGCCTCCAGGCCGGCCAGCGCGGCGGCCGTCTCCTGGAGCGCCAGCACGTAGACGGCGGCCTGGCGGGCGGCGGCACCGACCTTGGCCGGGTCCGCGCTGCCGTCCAGCACGGGGAAGGACTTGATCTCGATCACGGTGCACCGCCCGCCGTGCACCACGACGGCGTCCGGCTCCAGGTACGCGGTGCCGCCGGCCACGGTGAGCCGCAGCAGCGGATGGTCGAGCAGCGTCCAGGTCCGCGGGTCGGCGGCGGCCTCGGCCAGGGCGGCGGCCGTCCGCTCGGCCCGGACCGCCGGGCCGGAGCGGCGCAGCAGATCGGGCACGCTGAGCGGGGCGTCGCCGTCGGTCGGCAGGCCGAGGTGGCGGCGCAGCGGCTCCAGCAGCGCCGCGTAGTCGTCCTCCTTCAACCGCGATTCGAAGATCACACCGCGGGCGAGGGCGAACGGGGACTGCCCGAACGGCGCGGGGCGGCCGAGCCGGGCGGCCAGCGCGGACTTGTCGACCCCGGCGGCGTCGAGCACCGCGCGGCGGTGACAGCCCGGATTGGCGGCGAGCGCGGCGAGCGCGCGGGCGTTCAGGCTGCGCTGCGGGGCCGGACCGCGCAGCTCGGCGAGCCGCTGGGCGAGCGGCTCAAAGTGCCCGTGGGACGGGACGTTCGTCGAGACGTTCATGGTGCGGCCCAGTGTCGCACCCGGGTCCGACATTCCGGTCCGGCCCGGCGATCCGCGGCCATCGCGGCGATTCCGGGCGCTTTCCGGCGCGGGCCCGGGCGCTGCGCGGGCCCCGGTCCGGCGGGTGCCGGACGGGCCCGGCGGGCGGCCGTGCCGGACACGCCGTGGGCGTCCGCCCCGGTCCCGTCGTGGCCGCCCGGCCCGCGATCGTGGGCGGGCGGCGAGTGAGGGATCATGGAGTGCCGGTGCTCAATGGCGAGACCGACCGTTGCCACCGCCCCGCTGCGAGGAGCCACCCATGCCCGCCCGAATCGTCCTCGTCCGCCACGGTGAGACCGCGTGGTCGGCCACCGGCCGCCACACCGGCCGGACCGACATTCCGTTGACCGAGGAGGGCCGCGCGATGGCCCGGGCGCTCGGCGTCCGCCTCGCCAAGGCCCCCTGGAACGGCCTGCCGGACGCCCTCGTCTACACCAGCCCGCTCGACCGCGCCAAGGAGACCTGCGCCCTGGCGGGCTTCGGCGACCGGGCGGTGGAGCGGCCGGAGCTGCTGGAGTGGGACTACGGCCAGTACGAGGGCCGGACCGGTCCGGACATCCGGGCCACCGACCGGCCCGGCTGGCTGATCTGGCGGGACGGCGTGCCCGGCGGCGAGAAGCTGGCCGATGTCGCCGCCCGGGTGGACGCCTTCCTGGCCGACCTCAACGACGAGCACGGCGTACCGCACCCGGACACCACGGTCATGCACTGCGCCGACCGCGACGTGGTGCTCTTCGCCCACGGACACCTGCTGCGCATCCTGACCGCCCGCTGGCTCGGGCTGCCCCCCGAGTACGCCCAGCGGTTCAAGCTCGGAACGGCCGCGCTCTGCGTGCTCTCCTGGGAGTACGGCGCGCCGGCGGTCGAGGTCTGGAACGACCTCGGCCACCTGGAGGGCCTGAAGCACTGACCGGCCCGCCGCGCCGGGCTCCGACGGTCTGTCAGGGCCCGGCCCGGTGCGGGTGACCGGTCGCCGGCGGGGCGCGCGGTCGCGGCGCGTGTCGCCGGGCCGGTCAGGCCGCCGCCGCGAGGTCGTAGGCCGTCAGGAACCGGCCGACCTCCGGGACGGCGCGGTGCGGGCGCAGCCGTTCGGCGGTGTCCGCCAGCATGCTGCGGATCCGCGCCGAACGGACCTCGCCGAACAGGGCGACGGCGGCCGTGCCGTGGTCGGCGGCGCCGGCCACGTCCCCCCGGCCGAGGCGGTCGTGGGCCAGCTCGGCGGTGTAGAGCACGCGGTTGCGCACGAAGTGCGGCTCCTGGAGCGCTATCGCCAGCCCGGCCTGCTCGCTGGCGCGGTCCCAGTCCCCGAGCGCGGACCAGCACTGGGACCGCAGCCCGGCGATCTCCGCCTCGCCGAAGAAGGACATCCACTCGGGGTCGGCCTCGGAGGGACCGCGGTCGAACAGGACGGCGGCGCGGCCGAGGGCCCGTTCGCAGGCGGCGCGGTCCTGGAGGAGGGCCCAGCCGCCGGCCTCGCGCATGGCCAGCAGCGAGAGCAGCCGGTCGGAGTCCAGGTGCCGGGCGGCGGCCTGCCCGGCCTGGGCGGCGCGGAGCGCCTCGCGAGGGCGGCCGGCGTCCCGGGCCAGGAAGGCGCTGTTGCAGAACACATGCGCCTCCAGGGCGGAGTCGCCCGCCATCCGGGCCGTGGCGAGCGCCTCGGCGTAGAGCGACCGGGCGTCCGCCAGCCGGTTCGAGTCGTGCGCCAGCCAGCCCACCGAGATGGCGAGTTCGCCGGCGCCGGCCTGGAGCCTTCGCTCCGTCTCGGCGCTGTACTCGCCCTCGTTGAGCAGGACGTAGGCGGTGCGCAACGACTGCCCGGCCAGCTCGTACAGGGCGTCGGCCCCGTACACGTCGTCGGCCAGCCGGATGTCCCGGACGGCCTGCTCGACGCCGAGTACCTCGGCCGTGCCGATCCGGCGGAGTGGCGGGACCGGGCCGGGCCGGCCGGGTACGAAGGCGGACCCCGGGTCGAACGGGTCCGCGGCAGGGCCGGACCGGCCCGCGCCGGGGCCGGGGCCGGGGCCGGACTGGGCCGGGATGAGTCGGGCGGGCCGCTCGGCCCCGGGCGCGCCCGGGGCGGGGTGCCCGGTGGCGGCGGCCGGCCGGTCGATGCCGATCACGGTGGCCAGCGCGGCCGGGCCGCCGGCCAGGAACGTACGGCGACGCACGTCGTCGTTCTCCTCGTCGAAGTGGTGCGATCCGTCGGGCCCCCGGAGTGACGCCGCAGACCTCGGTGACGCAGGTCCGTCCGGTGGGGGTGGTTCCGCGTACGGCGAGGCAGCGTACGGGAGTTGGATGGAATGCGGCGAGCGCGGGGCGGGCAGGGGCGGGAACTGCGGGTGGAGTCGGGGTGGTGCGGTGCCCGTACCGCCGTCCGCTGAGCGGCGGCGGACGGCGGTACGGGGGGCGAAGCCGAGGTCGGCCAGTGAGCGGTCCGGCCACATGTGCCGGAAGACCCGCTCGTAGGCGTAGTTGGGGCAGCGGATCTCGCCCGCCTCGACCCGCCCGACATAGCGGGCGTCGCAGGAGACGTGCTCACCGATCTCGCGGGCCGCCCGTCGTACGGTCATCGCGAACTCGCCCGGCGAACGGTCGCCGCGCAGTGCGCGCATCACGGTGTTGGGTGACGGGCGGTTCGGCTCGGCCGGTGGGGTGGCTGCCATGGTGCGCTCCGTGGTCGTGCGGGGTGCTGTGCCGGGTGGGGCGGTTCCGGTGGGTGTCGGTCCTGCGGTCGGTGGGCTCCGGCCGGTCGGTGCGGTGGCTCCGGTCGGCGGTTCGGGCCTGCTCGGTCGGGGGTGGACTCTGCTCGGCCGCGGGTGGGCCCGGTGGGGCTGGATGGGCCCCGGATTCGCGACCGACAGTACCCGGAGTTACCGGTCGGCCACAGCCTGTTTGTGGATGATGTGCTGCCAATTGCGGTCAAAACGGGCGCTGTTGCCTGGATCTGCCATGAAATGCCATGCCTTGCTGTAAGGCGCCCCGTGGCCTCGACCGGACCCTCGGCGTTGTCCTGATACGTGGAAGCCCCGGTCGTCGCCCAGGCCCACCGCCCGCAGGGGCGGCCCCCACCCCGGAGCGGCGGCACCCTTCCGATCGGACGAGGCGACAGGAGAGCCCGTGATGGCCACCGGAGTACCGCAGTACCGCCGCCTGGTCGCCGGAGGGGTGCTCGCGGGCGCCGCCCCCGCCCTGCTGCCCGAACCGGCCGACGACCGCGGTCCGGGGCGCGGGCCCCTGGAAGGCGGCCGGGTCCCGTGCGGCGGCGGCAGCGGTCCGGTCCGCCGGCTCGCGGCGGACGGCGGCGTGGTCGTCACCGGCTGCGACACCGTCACCGTGGCCCTGCGGCACGGCCTGGAGGCGGTCGACATCCTGCGGCTGCGCCGGGCCTGCGGCGTGGTGCTGCAGAGCCGCAACGGCAGCACGGTCTCGTTCTTCGTCCCGGCCGGCACCTCGGAGACGTGGCACCTGCCCGGCAGCTCGTGTACCGCGGGCGCCCTGCTCCTGCCCGCCACCGATCCGCGCTGGGTGATGCCGCCGGCCGGCGCGGACTTCGCCGTCCGCCCCACCGATGCCTGGGTGCTGCGGTCGGCCCTCTGCGAGGCCGCGTGCACCCTGACCGCCGGCGGTCTCGGCCCGTTCTGAGGCTCGGTGCCGCGGTTGCCGCCGCGGTCGCTGTCACGGGTTCGTTCCGTGGTCCGGGCCGGTCGCCCGGCCCGCTCGGGCCCACCACCTGGCTCCGCCCCCTCCTCCGTTCCCCTTCCGGCCACCCCGCCGAGCTGCGGAGACCTTCGCGGTGGCGGCGATAATGGCCGGTATGGGACGAAGCAGCAGGGCCGGTCGCGGCGCGGACAAGGGCCGTACGACGGCGGAGCCGCAGCCGGCGGTCACCGGTTCCGGCGGCCGCACACACGCCCAGGGGCCGCTCACCCGCCCCGTCGACTCCGGGCTGGCCGAACTCCGCCCCGATCGTGACCGCCCGGCCGCCTGGTCGCTGCTGATCGACGGCGCGCCGCAGTCCATGGTCGACCTCGCCGACCCGACCCACCTGGGCTTCGAGTACCAGCGTCGGCTGGGCCACCTGATCGACCTGGTCGCCCCGCCAGGCCGGCCGTTGACCGTCCTGCACCTCGGCGGCGGCGCCCTCACCCTGGCCCGTTACGTCGCGGCCACCCGCCCGCGCTCCCGCCAGCAGGTCGCCGAGATCGACACCGCGCTCACCGAACTCGTCCGTGCCGAACTGCCGCTGGAGCGCGGCTGGCAGATCAAGGTGCGGGGTGCGGACGCCCGCGGCGTCCTGGAACGGACCCCCGAAGGCACCGTCGACCTGGTGATCGCCGACGTCTTCTCCGGCGCCCGCGTCCCGGCCCACTGCACGACCGTCGAGTTCACCGCGCTGGCGGCCCGCGCGCTCGCTCCCGGCGGTTGGTACGCGGTCAACATCGCCGACGGCTCGGCGCTGCCCTTCGCCCGTTCGCAGATCGCCACCCTCGGCGCGGTCTTCCCCGAGCTCTGTCTGGTGGCCGATCCGGCGGTGCTGCGCGGCAAGCGCTTCGGGAACCTGATCCTGGCCGCCGCGCACACCCCGCTACCGATCGCCGAACTGAGCCGCAAGGTGGCCTCGGACGCCGCCCTGGGCCGGGTCGAACACGGCCGCACCCTGGCCGACTTCGCCGCCGGCGCGGCCCCCGCCACCGACCTCACCGCGGCTCCCTCCCCGGCCCCGCCGCCGGAGGTCTTCCGGTAGCCGACCACCCGGGCCGGTCGTCGGAGCCGCTCCCGGACCCCTACGGCGACCCCGGGCCGTCGATCCCGCCCTCGGCCGCCGCGTCGTCCGGGCCCGGCTCAGTGCCCGCGCGGCAGCCCCCGGTGCTTGCACATCGCGGCGCCGGTGAGCAGCAACCCGGCCGCGATGGGCGCGAGCACGGCTGTCCCGGTGCCGGAGAGGCCCTGCCCGGCCGGGGTGGCGGCCGTGTCGGTCACGGTGGGGTTCTCGTGCGGCGCCGGCCGGTCGGAGGCGGCGGCCCGCGCCCTCTCGCCCCCGTCGGGGCCAGGCTGTCCGGTGCGGTCCCGGTGGTCGGCGGAATCGTGGGCGGGCGGCGGAGCGGCGGGGCCGTGCGACCCACCGGCCACCGGGGCGGGTGACGCGGCCGGGGCGGTGGTGCCGGCCGCCCGGCCGGGTTCGGCCGCCGGCCCACCGGGGTCGCCGTCCCGGGAGGCGCGCGTCCCGGAGGCGCGGGCCTGGGCGGGGGTCTGGGCGCTGGTGGGGCCGAGCAGTCCGGAGGCGATCGCGAACGCGTCGGGAAGAGAGGCCCGCTGACCGGGCAGTGGCAGTCCGCCCGCTCTGATCCGGTCCTGGAGCAGGCTGCCCACGGGCGCGGTCGCCGCGTCCAGGCCGGGTACGGGAACCGCCGCGCCCGCCGGATCGGCGAGCTGCCCGAGGGCGCCGGGCGCCGCCGCCTGACCGGGCGCCGCCTGCTGGGGAGTCGTCCCGTCCGGTGCCGCCTGCTGGGGTGCCGCCTGCTGGGGTACCGCCTGGCCGGGGGAGTGCGCCGACGTCGGGTGCGGCGGCGCGCCCTGGTCGGGCGTCCCCGCGGAGTGTTCGGCTGACCCCTCGTCGAGGAGCGGGCCACCGTCCAGCGTCCGACCGACGGTACGGCTGACCGGCTCCGGGAGCGGCCCGGCGGCGGCCCAGGCGGTGGCCGCGCCCAGCCCCCAGAGCTGTGCGAGGAGCGCCCCGCCGGCCGCGAGGACGCGCGGGCGGGTCAGCCGCCGACCGCCCGGGCGCCGCGCGGCGACGACGGCGGGTCGGGCGGGTTCCGGCGCCTTGGCCGCGTGATTGGCTCGCACGTGAGTGGAGAACGAGCGGACGGGCCGTGAGGTCACGGTCGCCGTCACGGACAGTCATCACGCCGACCTCGGCCGCCGGGCCGCCGCTGCCGGAGCCGGCGCTCCTGCGGGACTCAGGAGTTGGGGCGCAGGGTCCAGATGACGGTCATGACGCCGGTCACCGCACCGTCGGCGCGGGTGATCTCGACCGTGACGGGGAACTCCGGCCGCTCGCCCTTGTCGAGCTCGGCGACGATGTCCGCGACCGGACGCCCGAGCACCGCGGTGGCGGTGACGGCACCCATCGCGAGCTTCTTGTACGAGATCTCGGCGCTCACCGCGAGCGGCACGGCGCGCGAGAGCTCGGCACCGAACGCGCCCAGCACGATGCAGCCGCTCGCGGACTCGGCGAGGGTGAACATCGCGCCGGCGTGCGGGCCGCCGACGTGGTTGTGGTACTCGGGCTGGTCCGGCAGCCGGAGAACGGCACGCTCCGGCGTCGTCTCCAGGTACTCCAGCTTGAGGGTGCGTGCCATCGGCACGGTCGAGTCGAGCAGCTGGCCGATCGAAGGTGTGGTCATGGCAGCGATGTTACTAGTCGGTAGCATCTGGTGGCAGATCTCCCGGGAAGGAAACCGCGGGAATCTGAGGGAACGCGAAAACGCCTGAGGGGCCGATCTCTTGAAGAGATCGGCCCCTCAGGCTCTGGGGTGAGTGACGGGACTCGAACCCGCGGCCACCTGGACCACAACCAGGTGCTCTACCAACTGAGCTACACCCACCATCTGTCCGGTCCGTTCCCGCTCTTCGCGTTCCCGTTCCGACAGGAAGAACAATACAGGATCCGAGAGGGTGCTCGCGCCAGGGTTTCGACCAGCCCGACGCGGGCGACCTCCCGGGTCCGGCGACCCCCTTCGGGCGGGCCCCGGCTCCGGGAGGTGCGGGCGGGTCAGTCCGTCGCGGCCTGGTACTTCTCGGCGATCGCGCGCGCGGTGTCGGTGTCCGGTCCGGGCTGCGCGACGAACACCGCCTCGCGGTAGTACCGCAGTTCGTCGATGCTCTCGCGGATGTCCGCGAGAGCCCGGTGGTTGCCGCCCTTCTGCGGGCTGTTGTAGTACGCCCTCGGGTACCAGCGCCGGGCCAGCTCCTTGATCGAGGAGACATCGACGATCCGGTAGTGCAGGTGACCCTCCAGGGCGGGCATGTCCCGGGAGAGGAAGCCGCGGTCGGTCGCCACGGAGTTCCCGCACAGCGGCGTCCGCCCGGCCTCCGGCGCGTGCTCGCGGACATAGGCGAGGACGAGCGCCTCCGCCTCGGCGAGCGTGACGCCGTGTTCCAGCTCGTCGAGCAGCCCGGAGGAGGTGTGCATCGTGCGCACCACCTCGGGCATGTTCGCCAAGGCCTCGGCGGGCGGGCGGATGATGACGTCGACGCCCTCGCCGAGGACATTCAGCTCGGAGTCCGTCACCAGCGCCGCGACCTCGACCAGGGCGTCCCGGTCGAGGTCGAGGCCTGTCATTTCACAGTCGATCCATACCAAACGGTCATTCACGCCACTCACCCTACGGCGCGATCACGCGCCGCGGGCACCGGAGGAGCCGAGCGGGGTGCCGGGGCACAGGCCTCCGCACCGTGCGCGTCCTGGCCGTGGCCGTCCGGTTCGTGCGCCTCCCGGGCCTGGCCGGCCTGGTTGGCGGGGTGAACCGGATATGCCTGGTGGCCGTCCCGGGCGGGACGGGGGTCACGCGGCTCGCGGGCTCCGTCCGAGCCCGCGGCGCGGCCGCCCTGCGGCCGGACCTGGGGGGCGCGTCCCGGGCGGGCCCGACCGTCCGGCGGCACCGGAGCGGCCGACGCCGTCGCCCGACCGGTGGCCGCACCGTGGCCCCGGCCGTCGGCGGTGTCCTCCGACGGCCGCTCGGCCGTGCTGCGGTGCCCCTGACCCTGACCACGGGCCCCGGGCTGCGGCTGACCGTCCTCCGCGGCGGCGTGCTCCGCCGTGCGGGGCGGTCGGCCCGCCCCGGGACCGGCCTGCGCCGGGACCAGCGGCGGCCGTCCCGGACCGCGCCCCGCGCCCGGCTGGCCGGGGTGCGGCTGGTGGGCCGCCTGCGGATACGGGTAGGGCTGGACGGCGCGCGCGTGGACCCCTTGCGAGGACGGCTGTCCGTGCTGCCCGTGCCCGAGCGGTCCGTGCGGGCCCGGGTGGGCGGAGCCGCCGGCCGGGTACGGCGACCCGGACGCCGGCCCGTGCTGCCCCGGCACCGCGCCGCTCGCCGCCGTGGCCGCGGCCGCGGCGGCCGCCGCGGCCTGCGCCGCGGCCGACTGCGGCACGGAACCGGCCGGCCGGAGGTCACCGGGGTGCATCGGCGTCGGCGTCGGCGAGGCCGAGCCGGGGCGACGGGCCCGGTAACTGGTCCGGTAGGCGGCCGGCGAGACCCCGAGCTGGCGCCGGAAGTGCCCGCGCAGCGCCACCGGCGACCGGAAGCCGCAGCGGCGGGCGACGTCGTCCACCGACAGCTCCGACGTCTCCAGCAGCCGCTGTGCCTGGAGCACCCGCTGGGTGATCAGCCACTGCAGCGGGGCGCTGCCGGTCAGCGTGCGGAACCGGCGGTCGAAGGTGCGCCGGCTCATGTAGGCGCGCGCGGCCAGCACCTCGACGTCGAACTGCTGGTTGAGGTTCTCCAGCGCCCAGGTGACCACCTCGGCCAGCGGGTCGTTGCCGATCTCTTCCGGTAAAGACTGATCGATGTACTGGGCCTGTCCTCCACCGCTGCGGCGGCTGGGCACCACCAGTCGGCGAGCCAGCGCGTTGGCGGCCTCGGCACCGTGGTCACTGCGCACCACGTGCAGGCAGAGGTCGATGCCGGCGGCCGTACCGGCCGAGGTCAGGACGTCGCCGTCGTCGACGAAGAGCTCGCGCGGGTCGACGTGGACCCGGGGGTAGCGCTTGGCCAGGGTCGGCGCGTACATCCAGTGCGTGGTCGCGGGGCGGCCGTCCAGCAGACCGGCGGCCGCGAGGACGAATGCGCCGGTGCAGAGGCCGATGATCCGCGCGCCCTCGTGGTGCGCCTTGCGCAGTGCGGTGATCGCCTCGACCGGCGGCGGCTGCGAGATCGAGCGCCAGGCCGGTACGACGATGGTGCCCGCCCGGGCGAGCGCCTCCAGCCCGTACGGGGCGGAGAGGGTCAGGCCGCCGGTCGTGGCCAGCGGACCCTCCTCGCCGGCGCACACCAGCAGGCGGTAGCGGGGGACCCCGGCGTCCTGGCGGTCGACCCCGAAGACGGAGAGCGGGATCGAGCTCTCGAAGATCGGGGCCCCGCCGAAGATCAGCACCGCGACGGTCTCGCGCCGGCGCCGGCCCGAGAGCTTCCGGGGGGCGGCGGACATGCTGGGGATCGAGGGGCCGTTCAGGCCGGACCCGCCGCCGATGCCGTGGCCGCCGGGGCCGTGGCCGTTGAGGCTCTGGCTGTTCGAGTTCTGGCCGATCGGGTTCTGACCGTTCGGGCCCTGGCCGGGCATGCCGCCCGGCAGACCGGCCGTGGTCATGGTGGCGAACGGCGTCTCCTGGCCGACCGGGTGTCCGCCGGAGAGGGCGCCGCCGTGACCGCCAGGATGGCCGGGAACCGACGGGCCCGCATGGCCACCCGCACCCGGCCCTTGGGTGGCCGAAGGGCTGACGGCTGATCGGGTGACCATCCGTCCGGCCTGGTCCGAGACCGGGGAGAAGACGCCGGTGCCGGAGGTCGCCGAGGCGACTGGGGCCGGTGAGGTCGATGTGCCCACAGAGGTGGGTGAGACGTATGGGGCGGCGCTGGAGGTGCCGGAGGAACGGGCGTTGGCAGCGATGGCCGAAACGCCGGTGCCTCTCGCGGACCGACCCGCGATACCGGCCACGGCCCGGTCGCTGTCAGGACCCGCGTCGCTCCTGCTCACCCTGCTCAAGGCGCTCAAGCCCCCTCGGTGGTGTGGTGTGGTGGTGCGGCACTGCTAGCCAAGATCGAATCTATCGGGTGGACCGTTGCCGTTGTGACAAGTTCACCATCCGACGCTATGTCGACATGGCAATTTGGCGTGATGCATTCGATCACGAAGCGTGGCACCCGTCGACCCTTCTGGGAAGGGGGCCGGTGCAACGGTGGCTGGTTGTCGCGGGGCCGGTCCTGGGGCGCCCGGCTTCGGCGTGCCCGGCCGGCGGGTCTGGGCTGCGGCTTTGCCCAAGGGTGGGGGAGTCGCGCGAGATTGACCGAAAATAGGCGGTGCACAGCAGGGCGCACGATTCTCGATGTGTGCGCCTCCTTGGCTTCATCCGGCCAGTGTCGGGGCCGTGGATCGGGCGTCCGCCGCCCGCGCTACCGTCCTGTCGTGAATAACCTCAGCCGGCTCGAACAGGCCAACGACAATGCCGCCGCTTTCTGGCTCGCCCAAGCCCGTGTGCACGGCTGGCAGAAGGTCGTCCGTCCCGGATTCACCGCGGTCCGCTGCGCACGCACTCCGGACGCCCACCGCATCGTGGTGACCCGCCCCTACGACGAACCGGCGCGGGTGGAGGAGGAGCTGGCGGCCCTTCTGGAGGAGTGGTCCACCACCCGGGTCACCCTGGAGGACCCGTACCTCGGGCTGGACATGTCGCGGTTCGGCTGTGTCCACGGCCGGGCGATGCCCGTGATGGTCCGTGAGCCGGGCTCGCTCGAAGCGCCTCTGCTCGGAGCGGTGCCCTCTTCCGGGTCCCTGGCCGGGGGCGACCTGACGGTCGATGAGGCTCTGGACGACGACGCGTTCGCCGACGTCGAGCACGCGGTGGTCGAGGGCTTCCCGATCACGGACCGTCAGCCCTGGGCGCGGGGCGGGATGCTGCCCGAGGGTCTCCGGCGCGAGCCGGGCCTGCGGGCCTGGCGCGCCAGGATAGCCGGCGACCTGGCCGGCGCCTGCCTGACCTACGACGACGGTCGCGCCACCGGTGTGTACTGGGTCGCGACACTCCCCGCGCAGCGCTCCCGGGGGGTGGCGCGGGCCGTCCTGGAGACCGCGCTGGCCGCCGCGCACCCCGACCGTCCGGTCACCCTGATCGCCACCGCGCTCGGCGAACCCCTCTACCGCAAGCTCGGCTTCACCGCGCACGGGCAAAGCCACTGGTGGTCGTTGCCCGACGCCTCGAAGCAGTAGCGTCCGGCCGCGCCCGCCCCGACGGCGGGTCGCCCGCCGCTCGACCGGGGCGCGGACTCCACGGCGGGGGCTCGCCCGATGACCTTCGTCGCCCGCCCGCGCGGCCCACGGCAGGCAGCGTGGGCGGGTCCGGGCGTGGAGGCCGGCTGCGGCGGCCGGGGCGGCCGGGGCGGCCGCAGGACGGCTCTCCGCCTGTATCGCCGGATCGCCGGATCGCCGGGACATTGGAGCACCTCGATGTCCGCCGGGGATGGGGTGCCGTGTGGGTGCCCGGGTGTGTGGGTGTCCGGTGCCTGGGGGTGCCCGACCGGTGATGCGGTCCGGAGCGCGGGCACAGGGCGGGCTGCGGGCAAGGGGCGAGGACGCCGGGCCGTCCGGTTTGCGACGGGTCCCCGGTCGCCGGGGAGTGCTGGTTCCTCGTCGACCGGTCCGCCGTCGTCGGCGGTGGCAACTCCGGCTGAACGGTTTCGGACACGGCAGGCCGCCGCGGTGGCTGCGGCGCCATGGTGCGGGGTGGTCGCCGGGAACAGGCGCACGCGGGCCGTCCGGGGCGGAAAGCGACGCCTACGCGCTGGGCCGCACGCTGGGCAGCGCCCCAGGCTGAGCGGTACTGGGAAGCGTGGCGCCGGACAGCGTGGCACCGCCGCGGCTGCGGAGCGGGCGGCTGCCCGCCACCGCGCCCACCGTGTGCCGGCGGCCCGGCCCGGCGGCCCGGATACCCGGCCGCGCTCCCGGGGCGTTGCGTGCGGAGAGCACCTGCCCGACGGCCTCCGGCAGACCGGCCGCCTTCAGCGTCGGCCGGTAGCCCGGCTCGGCCCAGGGCCGGCCGTAGTGCAGCCAGACGCTGCGCAGCCCGGCCAGCTCCGCGCCCGCGATGTCGGCGGGTGGGTGGTCCCCGACCATCCAGGTGTGGGAGGCCCAGTCACCGGTGGGCGCGATGCCGCACCGCTGCGCGGCGATCTCGAAGATCAACGGATCGGGCTTGACGCACTCGGCCTCCTCCGAGATGACCCAGCCGTCGACCATCGGCCCGAGCCCGGTCCGGCGGATCTTCTCCAACTGGGGCCGGGTGCCGCCGTTGCTGACGATGCCGAGCGTCCATCCGGCCGCGCGCGCCGCCCGCAGCGCGTCGACGTTTCTGGAGGGGCAGTGGATGTGGGAGTTGATGCCGCGTCGGTAGTGGGCGAGCAGGAAGTCGAGAGAGTCGTCCAACCCGTAGCGGCGCTGGGTCGCGGACAGTACGGTGCTGCGCGGCACATAGCCGCCGCCGTCGATGGTGACGAGCCAGTCGAGGTCACCCGGCGGAAGGCTCCGTTCGGCCAGAAAGTCCCGGGCCCAGGCCCGGAAAGCGGCGTCCCTGGGGAGCAGCGTGTTGTCGAGGTCGAACAGGAGCAGGGGCATGTCGAGCATGGTGCCAGCGGCCGCGTGTATGCACCTGGCAAATGCCAGAGGGCGTCGCGAACCCGTGCGAAATGGCTGAAATGGATACCGGTCCGGGTGGGCCGGGCCGATGCGGGGGCTGTGCGGCGGGCACGGAGGCCCTGGTGCGGCCGGCGAACGGTGGCGGGGGAACGCCGCCCGGGAGCAGGCCGCGGAGGCGGTCCGGAACCGGCCGGGGGTGGCGGCCGGGGGTGACGAGGGCGCGCGACGGCGCACGGCGATGTGCGTCGTTCCGCCCCGGTCCGGTGGTCCGCCGGCGCCGGCGGTCGGTGACGGATGGCGACGGATCGTTGTCGATCAATGACAGTCCGGTCACGGTGTCCCGGTGGCCTGTTGCATCACCCCGTCCGCTCAGTCAAGCTCCAGAGAACCCTCTTTGCCAGAGGGGGCGCGACCGCGCGCTGGTAGGGGGCGCATCGCCGTTGGCGAGCGCATCCTCCATTCGCGGTAACAAAGCCGTTCCGAGGCTTTGCCGCTGGGCTGAGTCTCTCGCCCGTCGTACTCTGAAAGGGACAGGTCACAAACGGTGGTGCTCGGCTCAGACCGACGTGTTCCCGTGGGCGGGCCTGCTGCCGGGGCAGATTTGTCCTCTCCTGTCGGCCCATCTCCTGCGAAGAGCCTTGAGCCATGGCTGGTTTTGAGTCCTCCCGACCGGTTGAACCGGATGCGGTCCGCAGTGCGGGCGCAGTGGCCGGGGGAGGCGGCGGCGGTCGCGCAGAGCCCGGCGGCGCGGCCCCCGATGCCGGTGCGGCCCCGGACACGGGTGCGGACGCCGTGGATGTCCGCGGTTTCTCGCGCCTGCTCCGCACCATCGCGCGCCGGAGCCGTCCCGGGTCCCATGGGCAGCGGGGCGATCATCGGACCGACCACGCGGAGTCGGCGATGACAGGCCGCCTGGGACCGGGTGCCGACCACCCGGGAGGCACCGGCCTGCCGAGTACCTCGGACGAGCCGTCGGCGCAGGAGTCGCCCGGCGGCTCGTGCGACCCCGCCTTTCAGCACGGCGTGGTGGTGGGTTTCGACGGTTCACTGTCGAGCGAGCGCGCTCTCGCCTACGCGGTGGGCATGGCTCGTCGCTCGCAGTGCGGCCTGGTGATCGTCCACGTCGCCAATCGCCTCCCCGCCACGGTCTGGGCGGGTTGTGAGCCTCCCGTGTTCGTCGACCTTCCCGACCACCGGACCGAGGTGCTCGGCCTGGAGCTCGCGTGCGCGGACTTCCTCGCCGGGGTGCCCTGGATCCTGGTCGAGCGCGGCGGCGACATCTGCCACGAGATCGAGGAGGTCGGCCGCGAGTACGCCGCGGACGCGATCGTGGTCGGCAGCACGCACGGCCTGCTCGGCAAGATCTTCGGTTCGGTCTCCGGCCGGCTGGCCCGTCGCGCCAACCGCCCGGTGATTGTCATTCCCTGACGGATCGTCGGGCGGTGAGGTTGTCGGTCCGGGCGTTGCCCGGGTGTCGGTCTGGGTGCCGCCCGGGCGCCGGCGTCGGACGCCGAGCGCCGGTGATCGTCGCGCGACGTCTCCCGTGCTCCTTCACCGCATTGTCGCTCTGGGGCCTGGATGCCTCCTCTCCGACGGACTGCCGGACTTCTGGTGGACTGTCGGACTTCTGACGGATGTCGATGAGTGGCGGGCGGCCGGCCCCGATCCCCCCGCTCCTCGGCCGACCGGTGCACCGACCGGCCGAGGAGCGGGAGAACGGGGGCGTCGGCGACGCCCGGGGCTGGTGCTGGTGCCTCAGGAGGGGACGCCGAGCTCACGGGCGATGAGCATGCGCTGGACCTCCGAGGTGCCCTCCCCGATTTCGAGGATCTTGCAGTCGCGCCAGAAGCGCGCGACGGGGAATTCGTTCATGAAGCCGTACCCGCCGTGGATCTGGGTGGCCTCACGGGCGTTGTCGACGGCGGCCTCGGACGAGTACAGCTTGGCGATCGCGGCCTCCTTCTTGAACGGTTCGGCGTGCAGCAGTCGGGACGCGGCGTCCCGCCAGGCCAGGCGGGAGACGTGGGCGCGCATCTCCATGTCGGCGAGCTTGAACTGGATGGCCTGGTTGGCACCGATGAGACGGCCGAAGGCCCGGCGCTGGCCGGCGTAGGCGACGGACTGGTCGACGCACCCCTGGGCGAGGCCCGTGCCCAGGGCTGCGATCGCGATGCGGCCCTCGTCGAGGATCCGCAGGAACTGGGCGTAGCCGCGGCCACGCTCGCCCAGCAGGTTGGCCGCAGGAACACGGCAGTCGGTAAAGGACAATTCACGGGTGTCGGATGCGTTCCACCCGACCTTCGAGTACTTCTTCGAGACCTGGAACCCCGGGGTTCCGGTGGGCACGATGATGGAAGAGATTTCGCGCCGTGGCGAGGGGAATTCGCCCTCTTCACTCGAACGAGCGATCGGTTCGGTGAGCGCGGTGACGGTGACCAGGCCGGTGATCTCGGTGCCGGAGTTGGTGATGAAGCACTTCGTGCCGTTGATGACCCACTCGTCGGTGGCCTCGTCGTACCGCGCCGTGGTGCGGGTCGCGCCGGCGTCGGATCCGCCCTCGGGCTCGGTCAGGCCGAATGCCCCGAGGAGCTCGCCCGAGGTCAGCCGGGGCAGCCACTCGCGCTTCTGCTCCTCCGTCCCGAAGCGGTAGATCGGCATCGCGCCGAGGGAGACCGCCGCCTCCAGGGTGATCGCGACCGAGGAGTCGACCCGCGCCAGCTCCTCCAGCGCCAGGCAGAGCGCGAAGTAGTCGCCGCCCATGCCCCCGTACTCCTCGGAGAAGGGCAGGCCGAAGAGGCCCATCCGTCCCATCTCCCGGACGATCTCGTAGGGGAACTCGCCCTGCTCGTAGAACTCGCCGATCTTCGGCGCGACCACGTCCTGGGCGAACTCGGCCACAGTGCGCCGCAGTTCCTCGTACTCGCTGTTCAGCCGGTGATCGAGCATGGTGATCCTCCTGGGGCCCGGCCGGGGTGGCCGCGGGCGTGATCGGGATGACCGCATGTCAGTCCGACGATGTGATGGACATGCGGCGTGTCGGGCGGTTGGGCGATGGCGTACGGACCCGGCCGGACCGGGTCGCGGCCCGTGTCGTGTCGTGGCATGCCGTGCGGTGAAATGCCGTGTGGCGCGGGGGTGTCGGGCGGGTCAGTCCCGGTCGTTGCCGAGCAGCGCCTGGACGGTGCGCGAGGGGCTGGGCCGGCCGAGCTGCCCCGCCATCCAGCCACTGGTGGCCACCAGGGCCCGGAGGTCGACACCGGTCCGGATGCCGAGACCGTGCAGCATCCAGACCAGATCCTCGGTGGCCAGGTTGCCGGTGGCGCTCTTGGCGTACGGGCAGCCGCCCAGGCCGCCGGCCGAGGCGTCGACCGCGGTGACGCCGCCGCGCAGAGCGGCCAGCGTGTTGCTGAGCGCCTGGCCGTAGGTGTCGTGGAAGTGCACCGCGAGCCTCTCGACCGGTACGCCGGCCCTGCCGAAACCGTCCAGCAGCGCGGTGACCTGGCCCGGGGTGGCGACGCCGATGGTGTCGCCGAGGCTCAGCTCGGTGCAGCCCATCTCCAGCAACCGGACGCCGAAGCCGATCACCTGATCGGCCGGCACCGGCCCCTCCCACGGGTCGCCGAAGCACATCGAGAGGTAGCCGCGCACCCGGATCCCGGCTCCGGTCGCCCGCTCCACCACCGGCCGGAACATCGCCATCGCCTCGTCCGCCGAGCGGTTGAGGTTGCGCCGCGCGAAGGTCTCGGTGGCGCTGGCGAACACCGCGATGTCGGTGGCGTGGTGGGCGAGCGCGCGGTCCAGGCCGCGTTCGTTGGGGACGAGGACCGGCAGGCGCAGACCGGGGTGGCGGGAGGGCAGCCCGGTGAGCCGGGGTAGGAGCTCCTCGGCGTCGGCGAGCTGCGGTACCCACTTCGGGTGAACGAAGCTGGTGGCCTCGACCGTGCGCAGCCCGGCCTCGGCGAGTCGGGAGATGAACTCGGCCTTGACCTCCACGGGGACGAGGCCGCTCTCGTTCTGCAGGCCGTCGCGCGGTCCGACCTCGTGGATCCGGACCACCTCGGGCAGGCCCGGGAGACGGACTTCCGCGGGCAGGGCCAGGTCCAGCGCGTCGGGCTCGGGGCCGGTCCCGGCGGTCATGACCGCACCTCGGCGGTGACCGCGCCGGCCGCCCCGTCCTCGGCCGGGGTGACCACGACCAGCAGTTCCTCCATCGCCACCGTGGCGCCAGCGGTGGCCCGCAGTTCGCTCACCGTGCCGTCGTGCGGGGCGGCGATCACGTGCTCCATCTTCATGGCCTCCAGAACGAGCAGCGGCTGGCCCTTGCGGACCGACTCGCCGGCGGTGGTCTTCACGACGGTGACGGTGCCGGGCATCGGGGCGGTGAGGGCGCCGTGGTGGGCCGCGCCGGCGGCACTGCTCTCGCCGACCGGGTCGTACCCGTGCACCGGCCAGGCGTCGCCGTCGATCCCGAGCCAGGTCACCGGGCCGGCCGCGGCGCCGGGGGCGTCGTCGACGGTCAGGGCGAAGGTCGTCTGCAGGCCGTCGGCGGTGAGGTGCAGGCGGTCGCCCGACCGGACGGCCCGGGCGCGGTGGACCGGCCCGGATCCGAGCCGGATGTCCACCTCGGGAGTGACGCCCGGGGGAATGTCAGTGGCCTCGGCTACGTTGCGGGCAGTGATCGCGCGGATGCTCACCGACACCGGATCCTGGCCGGGGGTACGGAGTCGATGGGTGGTCCAGGCCGCGTCACCGCCGATGCGCCAGCCGGACGGAATGGAGAAGGGGTCGGTCCAACCACCGTTGTCGGTGGTGGGGGTGAGGTTCAGGTGCCGCGCGAGCGCGGCCGCGTAGTAGAGGAGGTGCGTGGGCGCCGGGGGCTCGACGGGCCGGGCGTCGGTGCTGTCCGGGGCATCGGAGATGACCAGGGCGTCGGTGGTGCCGGTGGCGGTGGCCGCGTTGGCCGGAGCATAGGGCGAGGCGAGCAGTGCGGGCTGCTGCTGGGCCGTCTGCTCCACCAGCCCGGTGTCGAGCCGGCCCGCGGTGACGTCGGGGTGTGCGAGCAGGCGTCGCAGGAAGCCCGTGTTGGTGGTCACGCCGAGGATCCGGGTGTCCGCGAGCGCGGCGCGGAGTCGGCGCAGCGCGGTCGGGCGGTCGGGCCCGTACGCGATGACCTTGGCCAGCATGGGGTCGTAGGAGCTGGTGACGACGGTGCCCGGGGCGACTCCCGAGTCCACCCGGATGCCCTCTCCCCGCGGTTCGTCGAGGACCAGGATGCGTCCGCCGGTGGGGAGGAAGTCCCGTTCCGGGTCCTCGGCGCAGATTCGGGCCTCGATGGCGTGGCCCAGGAAGGAGATGTCCGACTGGGAGAAGGTGAGGCGTTCGCCGGAGGCGATCCGCAGCTGCCACTCGACGAGGTCCAGTCGCCGCGGCCGGCCGGCACCCGTCCCGGCGGAGCCGTCGGCGGTGTCGGCGACGGCGACGGCGAGTTCGGTGACGGGGTGTTCCACCTGGAGACGGGTGTTCATCTCCATGAAGAAGAAGTCCCGCACCCCCTCGGAGGGAACGGGGGAGTCCGGGTCGAGGCCGGGGACGATGAACTCCACGGTGCCGGCCCCGGTGTAGCCGCAGGACTCCGCGGCGCGCACGGCGGCCGCGCCCATGGCGGCGCGGGTCTCGGCATTGAGGAGAACGGAGGGTGCTTCTTCGATCAGCTTCTGGTGGCGGCGCTGCAGACTGCACTCGCGCTCGCCGAGGTGGACGGTGGTGCCGTGGGCGTCGGCGAGCACCTGGACCTCGATGTGGCGGGGCCGGTCGACCCACCGTTCCAGCAACAGGGTGTCGTCGCCGAAGGCGGTGCGGGCGACCCGCCGGGCGGCGGCGATCTCGGTGGGCAGCTCGGCCCGGTCCCGCACCAGGCGCATGCCCTTGCCGCCACCGCCGGCGGACGGCTTGAGCAGGACGGGGTAGCCGATCTCGTCGGCGGCCGCGACGAGTTCCCCGTCGGTGGGCGCGGCTGCCTGGCTGCCCGGAACCACCGGCACTCCGGCGGCCCGAACGGCCTCCTTGGCGTTGATCTTGTCCCCCATCAGCTCGACCGCGGCAGGAGGAGGTCCGATGAAGACCAGGCCCGCGTCGGCGCAGGCGCGGGCGAAGGAGGAGTTCTCGGCGAGGAAGCCGTAACCGGGGTGAACGGCCTGGGCGCCGGTGCGGCGGGCCGCGGCGAGGATCTGGTCGGTCCGCAGGTACGTCTCGGCGGCCGAGCTGTCGCTGCGGTCGGCCGGTCCGAGCCGCACCGCGACATCGGCCTCGCGAACGTGGGGCGCGTCGGCGTCCGCGTCGCTGAACACGGCGACGGAGCGCACGCCGAGTCGCCGCAGCGTGCGGATCACCCGGACGGCGATCTCGCCACGGTTGGCGACCAGAACTGTGTCGAACATGGGAGGTGATCCTCCGGGTCGAGGGGAGCCGTACGAAGGAGGTGCCGGGAGGCGGCGGGAGCGGCGCGTCGTGTGCGGTCGGGCGGGCCGACCGGTCGGAAGGGCGGCGGTCGGGTCCGACACCCGCCGCCGGTCCGGGGTTCGGTCCGGAGGCGGGTCGGCCGATTCGAGGTGTCTGAGTGCTGTGCTGCGCTGGGCCGGGCCGGTTCGAGGCGGGTCGGGCCTGATGGGTGGTGAGCCCGGGAGGGCCGCTCGTCCGGAGGAGGTGCCGTTCGGACGGGCGACCGCACCCGGGCGGACCTCACATCCGGAAGACGCCGTACGGTCCGGGCGGCGGGAGCGGGGCGTTGGCACAGGCGGTGAGGGCGAGCCCGAGGACGGTGCGGGTGTCCATGGGGTCGATCACCCCGTCGTCCCAGAGCCGCGCGGTGGCGTAGTAGGCGTTGCCCTGGCGCTCGTACTGCTCGCGGACGGGGCGCTTGAACTGCTCCTCCGCCTCGGCGGGCCAGTCCTCGCCGTGTGTTTCGAGCTGGTCGCGCCGGACGGTGGCCAGTACCGAGGCGGCCTGCTCGCCGCCCATCACGGAGATCTTCGCGCCCGGCCACATCCACAGGAAGCGAGGTGAGTAGGCCCGGCCGCACATCGAGTAGTTACCGGCTCCGTACGACCCGCCGATCACCACGGTCAGCTTCGGGACCCGGGTGCAGGCCACGGCGTTCACCATCTTGGCGCCGTGCTTGGCGATGCCGCCCGCCTCGTACTGCCGGCCGACCATGAAGCCGGTGATGTTCTGGAGGAAGAGGAGGGGGATGCCCCGCTGGTCGCACAGCTCGATGAAGTGGGCGCCCTTCAGGGCGGACTCCGCGAACAGCACGCCGTTGTTGGCGACGATGCCGACGGGGTGGCCCTGGATCCGGGCGAATCCGGTCACCAGCGTCGCGCCGTACTCGGCCTTGAACTCGGCGAACCGGCTGCCGTCCACCAGCCGTGCGATCACCTCGCGGACGTCGTACGGCGTGCGCGGGTCGACCGGGACGGCTCCGTACAGGCCGGCCGGGTCGACCGTGGGCGGCTCGGCCGGGGTGAGCTGCCACGGCCTCGCCGGGCGCGGGCCGAGCCCGGCGACGATGGTGCGGACGATGGAGAGCGCGTGGGCGTCGTCCTCGGCCAGGTGGTCCGTCACGCCGGAGGTCCGCGAGTGGAGATCGCCACCGCCCAGCTCCTCGGCGGTCACCACCTCGCCGGTGGCGGCCTTCACCAGCGGCGGTCCGCCGAGGAAGATCGTCCCCTGGTTGCGGACGATGACGGCCTGGTCGCTCATCGCCGGCACGTACGCGCCGCCCGCCGTGCAGGAACCGAGCACCGCGGCGATCTGCGGGATGCCGGCGGCGGAGAGACGGGCCTGGTTGTAGAAGATCCGGCCGAAGTGGTCGCGGTCGGGGAAGACCTCGTCCTGCATCGGGAGGAAGGCGCCGCCGGAGTCCACCAGGTAGACGCAGGGCAGGCGGTTCTCCAGCGCGACCTCCTGGGCGCGCAGATGCTTCTTCACCGTCATCGGGTAGTACGTGCCGCCCTTGACGGTGGCGTCGTTGGCGACGACCACCACCTCGCGCCCGGCGACCCGGCCGATGCCCGCGATGACGCCGGCGGCCGGTGCGGCCCCGTCGTACATCCCGTCGGCTGCCAGCGGTGCCAGTTCGAGGAACGGCGAGGCCGGGTCGAGCAGTGTGTCCACCCGGTCGCGGGGGAGCAGTTTGCCACGGGCGGTGTGGCGGGCCCGGGCCTTGGCCCCGCCGCCGAGGGCGGCCGTGCCGAGCTTCTCGCGCAGCTCGGCGACCAGGGCGCGGTGCGCCTCGGTGTTGGCCCGATAGGCCTCGGAGCCCGGGTCGACGGAGGTGCCGAGCCGGGGGGCGGGTGCGACGGCTCCCGGCGGAACGGCGCCGACGGCGCCGCCCGCCGCGGTTCCGGCCGCTGCGCCGCCATGGACGCCGGTGGGTACACCGGCGGTGGAGATGACCATCCCAAGAGCTCCCTTGCCCTCGGCAGCAGGTGGGCGGCAGAGCCTGGGTAAGCCTGCGACCCCCACGTTAATGAGCGTTAACTCGTGCCGCCCAGGTTAACGGCCGATAACCGGACTGTCTACGATGGGCAGCATGTCGAACGTCCCAGCCGCCTCCGCGCTCCCACGCCGTGACCAGATCCGCAGGGAGGCCGCGCGGCTGTTCGCCGCCCGGGGCTTCCTGGGCGTGGGGGTGGACGAGATCGGCAAAGCCGTCGGCATCAGCGGACCGGGTCTCTACCGGCACTTCGCCGGCAAGGACGCGATGCTCGCCGATCTCCTGATCGGCATCAGCGAGCGCCTCCTGGAGGAGGGCCGCCGCCGGGCCGGCGGGGGTGACGGCGCGGCCGACGCGCTGGACGCGCTGATCGGCGGGCACGTCGACTTCGCGCTCGACGACCGGGATCTGATCACCCTGCACGACCGAGAGCTGCTGAACCTCAAGGAGGAGGACCGCCGGAGGGTCCGCCGGCTCCAGCGCGGCTACGTCGAGCTGTGGGTGGACGTCGTCCGGCGGGCCTATCCGCCACTGGCCGAGCCCGATGCCGAGCCGGTCGCGCGGGCCGCCGTGCACGCCGTCTTCGGATTGATCAACTCGACCCCGCACAGCCTCGGCCCGAGCCCCGCCCAGGAGGACCGCGTCGCCCTGCAGCGCGACGGCATGGCCGTCCTGCTGCACAGCCTGGCGCACGGCGCCTTCTCCGCGGCCGCCGAAGCGGCGGCCCGCGGCTGACGTGACCGGTGGCCGAGGCGGCCACCGGCTGAGGGATCCGTGACCGGGTGGCCCGCGACCGAGGCGGCCACCGGCTGAGGGATCCGTGACCGGGTGGCCCGCGACCGAGGCGGCCACCGGCTGAGGGATCCGTGACTGGGTGACCCGCGACCGGCGTGACCCGTGACCGGGGCGACCGGTGCGGCGGGCCGCCCGGCCGAAAGGGCGGAGCGGTCGCGGGGGTCACGGTCGCGGGGTCGCGGGCACCGGGGTCGGCCGTCCGCCCTAGGTCGAAAGGACGGCGGCCGCCTGCGTCGGCCGCCGCTGGGCGTCCGGCGCGATGCCGTCCACGCTGGGTAGTGACGGCGCGGGCGCGGCCCGGTCGGGAATCACCGCAGGCCGCAGGCTGTTGGCTCCTCAGCCGGGCCGGGTCCTCCGGCTCGCTCTGGCCTGAAACTCCATGGCGGCCACTCGACGGAATGGTTAGCATCCCTAAATATGCCTGAGACTCATCGATCTACGGTGGAGCTTTCCCCGAGCAGTACCCGAACCGGCCCGCGAGGCACCCGGGGCACGCGAGGCACGAAGGGCGAGCGGGGCGGCCCGAGCGCGCCCGGCGGCACGAACGGTAAGCGCGGCGGGCAGGGCGGGCACGGCAAGGGCGGACGGCACGAGAGCGGTACCGGCCGGTCGAGCGACCGCGGTGGCGCGCCCCGGGGCGAGGCCGCGGCCTCCGGCGGCGGGACGGACGCGGGCTGGCTCCGCCGGCTGATCGGCTACTGCTGGCGCTCCCGGCGCAGCGTGCTGCTGGCCTTCGGTGCCTCGATCGTCGGGATGGCCGTCACGTCGCTGGTGCCGCTGGTCACCAAAGTGATCATCGACGACGTCATCACCGCGCACACCCGTTCGCTGGCTCCCTGGGCCGTGGCGCTGCTGCTGGCGGCCGCCCTGGTGTTCGCCTGCACCCAGGTGCGTCGCTACTACGGGGGGCAGCTCGCCCTCGACGTCCAGCACGACCTGCGCAGCGACCTCTTCCGCTCGCTCGGCCGGCTCGACGGGCACCGGCAGGACCGCCTGGACACCGGCCAGGTGGTCGGCCGCGCGACGTCCGACCTCCAGCTGATCAACGGCCTGCTCTCGATGCTGCCGATGATGACCGGCTACCTGCTGATGTTCGTGATGTCGCTCGCCGTGATGCTCTGGCTGTCACCGCCGCTCACGCTGATCGCCCTGGTCATGGGTCCGGCGCTGTGGTGGGTCTCGGCGCTGAGCCGCAAGCGGCTGTTCCCCGCCACCTGGGCCGCGCAGCAGGAGGCCGCGGCCGTCGCGGGGGTCGTCGACGAGTCCGTCGGTGGCGTCCGGGTGGTCAAGGGCTTCGGCCAGGAGGCCCAGGAGCTGGACAAGCTGGAGGCGGCGTCGCGCAACCTCTTCGCGGCCCGGCTCCGCTCGGTCCGGCTCAACAGCCGCTACAACCCGGCGATGCAGGCGATCCCGGCGCTCGCGCAGGTCGCGGTGCTGGCCTTCGGCGGCTGGCTGGCGGTCGAGGGTCAGGTCACCCTCGGCACCTTCGTCGCCTTCTCCACCTACGTGGCCCAGATGACCGGCCCGGTCCGGATGCTGACCATGGTCATCACCGTCGGCCAGCAGGCCCGGGCCGGCGTGGAACGGGTGCTCCAGCTGATCGACGAGCGTCCGCTGGTGCGGGAGCGCCCGGACGCGGTCACCCTGGACCTCGGCCACGTCGACGGCCCGGCAGCGCACGAGGACGGCGCCGGGCGGCCGGCCGACCCCCGCACGCCCGAGGTGGCACTGGAGTTCGACCGCGTCGAGTTCCGCTACGACCCCGAGCACCCGGTCCCCGTCCTGCACGGGCTCGATCTGAAGCTCGCCCCCGGCGAGACGCTGGCCCTGGTCGGCGCGTCCGGTTCGGGCAAGTCGACGGTGGCGCAGCTGGTCCCCCGGTTCTACGACCCGTCGGCGGGCGCGGTCCGGCTCTACGGCCACGACCTGCGTGACCTCACCCTCGACTCGGTGCGGGCGGCCGTCGGCATCGTGCCCGAGGAGAGCTTCCTGTTCTCCGAGACGGTCCGCACCAACATCGCGTACGGGCGTCCCGACGCCACCGACGAGCAGGTCCTGGCGGCCGCCCGGGCCGCCCAGGCGGACGCATTCGTCCGGGAGCTGCCCGACGGGTACGAGACCAAGGTCGGCGAGCAGGGCCTGACCCTCTCCGGCGGTCAGCGCCAGCGCATCGCCCTGGCCCGGGCCATCCTCACCGACCCGCGGATCCTGCTGCTCGACGACGCGACCTCGGCGGTCGACCCGCAGATCGAGGCGGAGATCCACGACGCCCTGCGGTCGGTGATGGCCGGCCGCACCACGCTGCTGATCGCGCACCGCCGGTCGACCCTCCAGCTGGCCGACCGGATCGCCGTCCTGGACCACGGCCGGCTGCTGGACATCGGGACGCACGAGGAACTCGACGTCCGATGTCCGCAGTACCGCGTCCTGATCTCCGACCCCGAGGCGGGCCGGACCCAGCCGCCGGCCACCGCCGAAGCGGGCGCCGGACCCACCGTGGCCACGGCCACCGCCGCGGTCACCCCCACCCCCGTGAACGGGTCGCCCGCCGAGGCGGCCCCCGAGGCCCGGCCCGAGGCCGGCCCCGAGGACGCGCCCGCGTCGCGGCCCGCTGCCGCCCCGGCGACGCCCGCCCTGGCCAAGGCGGCCCGCACCGCCGACCCCGCCCTGCTCTCCAAGGTCGCCGCCCTCCCGCCGGCCACCGACACCCCGGAGGTCCCCCGGGCCGAGGCCGAGGCCGGCGACCCGGACTTCAGCCTCCGGCGCCTGCTGCGCCCGTTCCGCCGCCCGCTCGCCGTCGCCCTGTTCCTGGTCACCCTGGACGCGGGGGCAGGGCTGGTGCTGCCGATCCTGATCCGGCACGGCATCGACGACGGCGTGAGCAAGGCCCTGATGTCGGGGGTCGCCGTCGCCGCGCTGGTGGCACTGGTGATCGTCCTGCTGGACTGGATGGTGCAGAGCGCCGAGAGCCGGATCAGTGGCCGCACCGGTGAACGGGTGCTCTACAGCCTCCGGCTCAAGATCTTCGCGCACCTCAACCGGCTCGGCCTGGACTACTACGAGCGCGAGCTGTCCGGCCGGATCATGACCCGGATGACCACCGACCTGGACTCGCTGACCTCCTTCCTGCAGACCGGGGTGGTCACGGCCGTGGTCAGCCTGCTGACCTTCCTCGGCATCTTCGCCGCCCTGTTGATCATCGACGCGGGCCTGGCCCTGGTGGTCTTCGCCGTGCTGCCGTTGCTGGTCGTGGCGACGCTGGTGTTCCGCAAGAAGTCCAAGGCGCAGTACGAGATCTCCCGCGACCTGATCAGCACGGTCAACGCCGATCTCCAGGAGAACGTCGCGGGCATGCGGATCGTCCAGGCCTTCCGTCGGCTGGACGCCAACACCGACCGCTTCGTCGCCCGGGGGATGGCCTACCGCGAAGCCCGGGTCCGGGCGCAGTTCTACATCTCGCTGTACTTCCCGTTCGTGCAGTTCCTCTCCAGCGTCGCCGCCGCGCTCGTGTTGATCGTGGGCGCGTCGCGGGTCGACTCCGGGACGCTGACCGTCGGCGCGCTGGTGGCCTACCTGCTCTACATCGACCTCTTCTTCGCTCCCGTCAACCAGCTCTCGCAGGTGTTCGACGGCTACCAGCAGGCGGCGGTGGGCCTGGGCCGGATCCGCGAGCTGCTGCGCACGCCGACCACCACCGCCGAGGCCGTCGACCCGGTGCCGGTGCGGGCGGCGCTCCGCGGCGAGATCGAGTTCGAGGGGGTCAGCTTCGCCTACAACGGCGGCGCCGACGGTGCCCGGGACGTCCTCACCGGTGTCAACCTGCGGATACCCGCAGGCCAGACGGTGGCCCTGGTCGGCGAGACGGGTGCCGGCAAGTCGACGCTGGTCAAGCTGGTCGCGCGGTTCTACGACGCGACCGCCGGCACCGTCCGGGTGGACGGCGTCGACCTGACCCGCTACGACCTCGCGCAGTACCGCCACCGGCTCGGCGTCGTCCCGCAGGAGGCGTACCTGTTCGCGGGCACGGTGCGCGAGGCGATCGCGTACGGCCGGCCCTCGGCCCCGGCGGCCGAGGTGGAGGCGGCGGCCCGGGCGGTCGGTGCGCACGACATGATCCTCGGCCTGTCCGGCGGCTACGACCACGAGGTCACCGGCCGTGGGCGGAACCTCTCGGCGGGGCAGCGCCAGCTGATCGCACTCGCCCGGGCCGAACTGGTCGACCCGGACATCCTGCTGCTGGACGAGGCCACCGCCGCGCTCGACCTGGCCACCGAGGCGGCGGTCAACCACGCGGCGGACCGGCTCAGCGGCGGCCGCACCACCCTGGTGATCGCCCACCGTCTCACCACCGCGGAACGCGCGGACCGGGTCGTCGTCCTGGATCACGGCACGGTGGTCGAGGACGGCACGCACACCGACCTGCTCGCCCTGGGCGGCGTGTACGCGCGGCTCTGGCAGGCGTTCGTCGCCGACGGGCACCCCGCGCCCGACGTGGTGGCGGGTCAGGCCCCCGGCCGGTGAGCCGGCCCGCGGGTCCGCGCGCCTGACCCGACGGCTCGCGCACCCGAGCCGTCGGCCCACCCGCCCGGACCCGCCACTCCACCCGACCCGCCGCGCCGCCGGCCGACCGCCCCGGCTGGGCTCAGGCGGCGATCAACGAGGTGAGCAGCCCGGACGCGTCGATCCCGCGAGGCAGGTCGCTGACCTGACCGTCGCCCACCTCCACCACCCGCCAGCCGGAGCCGTCGGCCCGGCTGGCGAGGTCGGTGGTGACGAAGCGGCAGCCGAGGGCGCGGACCAGCGGCCGGACCTCGGTGAGATCCGGTTCGGCGGGCTGACCGGGCATGTCCGGGTGCGGCCCGACCAGCACCGGCTCACCGTCCAGCCACCACACCCGGGCCTCCAGCGCCCGGGCCGCCGGCGCCCGCCCGTTCCCGGCGGACCGACTCGCGGCGGACCGACTCGCGGTGGACCGACTCGCGGCGGCGCCGCCGTTCCGCGCCCCGCCCTGCCCGTTCCGGTGCCGCGCCTCCGCGCTCCCGCGGTCGCCGGCCCGGGCGACCCCGTCGAAGCGGGCGAACTCCTCGTACCGTCGCAGCACCACCCCGCCGGCCAGGTACTCGCCCTGCAACTCGACGAACCGGGCCACCACCCGGGCGACGGCGGCGAGGTCGGTCAGGTCCGGGACGTAACAGGCCTCGTGCCACTCGTGCTTGCGGGACTTCACGTAGTCCTTGACGATCGCCGGACCGTGCCCGCCGAGCCGCTCGACGGCGGCGGCCAGTTCCTCGGGGCCGGGCCGGGCCGCCGACCGCACCGGAATCCAGACGCTCGGTGGCGTGGCCCCTTCGAAGACGCCGTACCAGCCGGGCAGTTCGTGCGCCGAGGCGTAACCGGCCGCGCTGGTCAGCAGATGGGCACCGCGCCCGGCCAGAGCCCGGGCGAAGTCCGCGTAGCCGGCCGACGGAATCATCCACCCCCGGTACCAGAGCGGGCCGCAGTCCCGGGGCACCCGGCGGACCGCCTCCTCGGCCTGGCCGGCGAGCAGCGCGTCGTGGTCGACGAGGTACTGCTCACCGCCCAGGCCCCGCAGCACCCGGGCCTCCCAGGCGAAGTGCGGGTCGGGCCGGTGCGGGTTGAGCGGGTCGGCCGGGAAGAGGAGCGCGGGTGCGGGCATGGGCGTCAGAGTACGTCCACCGGTCGTTCCCGGCGGCGCCAACACCCTTTCTCCTCCCGGGTGATGCCGTCGGTGCCGCGGCTAATCCGTTCGACGCCCGGGGGCCGGGCTGGGAGAGTGACCCGATGCGAAATCTGTTGCGCCGCGCGAAGCGGACTCCGAGGCAGGCGGCCAGGACGGTGGTACTGGACGAGAGCGGATCGGTCTTCCTCCTCCGCTCGGACAACAGCGAGGTCGGCGTCCACTGGACCATGCCCGGCGGCGGCATCGAGGAGGGTGAGACACCGTGGACCGGAGCCCGCCGTGAGCTCTGGGAGGAGACCGGCTGGACGGATCTCGAACCCGGTCCGTTGCTCTGCACCTGGGAACACGACTTCACCTGGCACGGCACGCCCGTCCGCCAGCACGAGCACATCTATCTGACCAGCGGGCCGCACCGGGGCCCGGTCGGCGACGTCAGCGCGATGCACGCGGCCGACCGCATTCTCGACTGGCGCTGGTGGACGGTGGACGACCTCGCCGACGAGCACGCGGACGCGCTCTGGCCGCCCCGGCTGCCGGACCTGCTGGCCGAGGTCCGGGAGGGCTGGCTGGACGGCCGGCGCGAGCCGGTGCCGGTCGACCTCGGCTACCTCCCGAACGCCTGACGGGCCCGACCGCCCCGGTGGCCCCGACTACCCGGGCCGCCCGGGCGGCCTCGATGTCGAACACCCCCGGCAGCCCTCACGGGCCGTTCCTCCCGGCTACGAGGACTTCCGTCAGCCGCCCCGGCCCGTGCGGCCGGCCGGGCCGGCCTGCCAACCGTGCGGATCGAGCTCCCGGTCGTGCAGCGCCCCCGGGTTGATCAGCACCGACAGCTGTGCGTCGGCCAGTTGGTCGACGGCGAGGCCGGTGGCGGAGAGCAGGTGGTCGGTCGGCACCGAGACGGCGATGGCGGGCCGCCAGGCCGGCAGGATCACCAGACTGGTGCCGCGGCCGATCCGGACGGGTTCGGCGGCGACCCGGACCGGCTGCCGTTCCCCTGGGCGGCCGGCGGCCTCCGGGAGATGAGGGGTGCCGCCGATCAGGATGCCCAGCGGCGTCTCGGCGTCCCCGCCGGCGGCGTCACCGGCCGCCGGTCCCACCGTCCCGACCGGCGGGTCGGAGGCCTCCGGCTCGGCCGACCTGGGCGACGACGGCACGGGCGGCGCCGCGGCCTCCGCGTGGCGACCGGCCCCGGCGCGGGGGGTGGCCTTCGGCTCGCCCGGGCCGCCGGCCTCCGGGTGCATACGGCGCAGCCGCCGGGAGGGCGAGGGCCGCCTGGACAGGACGGTCCGCAGTTCCGCCTGCGCGGCCCGCAGCACGGGGACGTTCTGTTCGTCCGTCGGTGTCGACGGCGGAGCCTGGAGCAGGACGAACAGCTCCGTCCCGGTGGCGGAGGCAGCACCGGGGCCGGCCACCGGGCCGGCCGCGTCGGCTCCGAGGCCTTCGGCGAGCAGCGCGCGGATCTCGGCCACCGGCCGACGGCAGGCGGCGGCCAGTTCGGCGAGCGAACGGCCCTGACCGTGGGCCGTGCGCAGCCGGGCGGCCAGGCCGGCCCGGATCCGGGCGGCGGTCTGCCCGCTCGCGTCGAAGGCGCCCTCGGTACTGTCGAAGGTGCCCGCGGCACTGTCGGAGCGGCCGTCGACGTCACTCTCGACAGCACCGAGGGCACCGCCGGAGACGCCTTGGGCCGGGGGGCCGTCCGCCCCGTCGAGTTCGCCGCCCGTACCGCCGGCGGCGCCGGCGCCGATGTCCCGGCCGTTCTCGGCGGTGGGCCCACCACCGCGGGGGCGCGGGACCGAGCCGTCCCGGGTGGACCGGGCGGGGGCGAGGTCGCCCGCTGTCGCTGCCATCGTGCAGAGCGAGGCGGTCCGAGCCGGCTCCCCGCTTCCCGGTCCGCCCGCGGCGGCGGGGGACTCGGGGGACCCGGGGTACGCGCCACAGGACGCGGACCCGTCGGGCGCGCCGGTCGCAGCTCCGGCGAGCACGTCGGCCGGGTGCGCGTCGACCGCGGGCGCGTTGCCCGCAGACACCTCGACCGCGGGCGTGCCGCCGACGGCCGTCCCGGCCACGGGCGTTCTGACCGAGGGCATTCCGACCGCGGGCACGCCGGTCACGGTCACGCCGTTCGCGGGCGCGCCGGACGGGGGCGGGTCAGTGGCGGTGCGGTCGAGCGCGGTCATCGGCATGGGCCCTTCGGGGTACGGTCCTGATGATCCTCCCGCACCCCGGGACCAGCTCCAAGCGCCTTTCCGGCGGGTGTGTGCGAGGACACCGTCCCGTTCCGCCCCCGTCGCCGGGGCTCAGGCGCCCGGTGCGACGAACCCCTTCAGGTCGGCCAGCACGGTGGTGGCCGCGAGGACGCCGAGGCCGAGGAACCACGTCTCGTCCGAAACCGGCCGGGCCTGGCCGGACTTGACGGCCCCGAGGGTCTTCCAGAGCGGGCCGCCGAGCACCGCGTCCTGGTTGGTGGAGCCGGGGGTGCCGTACACCCCGTAGAAGACCCAGTCGGCGTCGGCCTTGTCGATCTGCTCGGGGCCGATCTCGACCGCGAGCTCCTTGACCTGCTCGATCTTGGGCTGCGGCAGCGGTACGTCGGTGAGGATGGTGCCGATGAAGGAGAGCTCCGCGTAGAGCCGGGTCTTGCCGGGCATGAAGCGCAGCGGCGTGATGGTGGGCCGCTTGTCGCCCAGCTCGGCGCCGATCGCGACGGCGGCGGCCCGGTAGGCGTCGAGCTGCGCCCCGGCCTCCGCCTCCAGGCCGAACGGGGCCGCGTTGAGCCGGAAGTTCTGCTTCCAGGGGTATCCGGGGCGCAGGGAGAAGACGGTCGGCGCGATCTTGGAGAGCTGCGCGTACTGGTCCTGGGCGCGCAGCTGGCTGCCGAGGATCAGATCGGGCTTGAGCGCGGCGATGGCCTCCAGGTTGAGGCTGTTGATGGTGCCGACGCCGGCCGGGTCGCCGGCCTTGTCCTTGAGGTAGGACGGCATGCTCTTGGAGCCGTCGGTGTAGACGACGCCGACCGGCTGGATGCCCAGGGCGACCACGTTGTCGAGCTCGCCGGTGTCCAGCACCACGACCCGGACCGGCTTGGCCGGGATGACGGTCTCGCCCATCGCGTGCCTGACGGTGCGCGGGTAGACGCCGGGGGCGGCGTCGGTTCCGAAGTCCTTCATCTTCTCGATCACGGCGGCGTAGTCGTCGCCGCCCTGCTTGACCGACTTCTGGTTCGGCGAGGAGCCGGACGAGGCTTGGGCCGATCCGTTCGCGGAGCCGCCGGACCCGGTCGGTCCGCCGGAGCCGCCGCAGGCGGTGAGCAGCCCGCCGAGGCCGAGGACGGCGCCACCGGTGAGTCCGGCGGCGAGGAACGTCCGACGGGAGGGGGTGCGGTTGACGAGGGTCCGGTCGGCGGGGTGGGGGGCCACGCGACGCTCCTTCTCGATCGATCGATGTTAGGTGAGGCAAACCTATCCGAAGCCTTCGCGTGGCTCGATCGAGGGGGCGAGGGGAGGGGAGAAATCATCTCAACCCATGACATAAGGAATAAATCAAATCGCCATCAACCCTTGGAAACCAAGGTACACGAGTTAACACGCCGTTAATCCATTGCCCTATGGGCGTTTGTTGTGAATGAATCGAAGCAAGTGGCTCAGATCACCAGGGGTTGGCCTACACAACCTTCGATGCCTCCACCTAGGGTGCGCAGGTGTTTGATCAGCAGCTCTCAGAGCACGGAAGCAGCGGACGGGCAACGGCGCCCGCCGCTCCGCAGGGTGCCCCGGACAGTGGTGCCAGTGGTGGAGTCCCCGATCCGGGGGCGGCGGGGGCAGCGGGGGACAAGGGTCTACGGGGTAACTCGGTGGGCCTGTTGAGCAGCGTGGTCCTGGGCCTCTCCACGGTCGCCCCGGTCTACTGCCTGACCGCGACGCTGGGGCCGACGGTCACGGCCGTCGGCGTCCAGATGCCCGCGGTCTTCCTGGCCGGCTTCCTGCCGATGCTGCTCGTCGCGTTCGCGTACAAGGAGCTGAACAAGGACTTCCCGGACTGCGGTACGTCCTTCAGCTGGACGGTCAGGGCCTTCGGCCCCCGGGTCGGCTGGATGGCGGGTTGGGGCCTGACGGTCGCGACCATCATCGTGCTCTCCAACCTGGCCGGGGTGGCGACCGACTTCCTCTACCTGATGCTCGGCGAGATGACGGGCAGCAGCGGGATCGCGGAGCTGAACGACAACAAGGCCGTCCATCTGCTCACCGTGGTCGTGCTGATCGCCGCCGCCACCGCGATGAGCTACCGGGGCATGACGGCCACCAAGTGGTTCCAGTACAGCCTGGTCGGCCTCCAACTGGCCGTCCTGGTGCTCTTCTCGGTCATCGCCATCAGCAAGGCCGCCGCCGGGGACCTGCCGCACTCGATCGGCTTCTCCGCCTCCTGGCTCGACCCGCTCCAGGTGAGCTCCTTCAGCGCGTTCACCGCCGGGCTGTCGCTCTCGATCTTCATGTACTGGGGCTGGGACACCTGCCTCACCATGAACGAGGAGACCCTCGGCAGCGCGAAGACCCCCGGCCGGGCCGCGATGATCTCCATGGTCACCCTGGTGGGCTCGTACCTGCTGGTCGCGATCGCGGCCCAGATGTTCGCCGGCGTCGGTACCGCCGGTACCGGCCTCGGCAACCCGGCCACCGCCGACAACGTCTTCTCCGCGCTGGCCCGGCCGGTGCTCGGTTCGCCGTGGAGCATCCTGCTCTTCCTGGCCGTCGTCGCCAGCGCCGCCGCCAGCCTGCAGACCACGTTCATCCCGGTGGCCCGCACCCTGCTCGCGATGAGCGCCTACCGCGCGGTGCCGCCGCGCTTCGGCGCCGTTCACCCGCGCTTCCGCACCCCCGGCTACGCGACGGTCGCCGCCGGCATCGCCACCGCGGTCTTCTACGTCGGCATGAGCCTGATCAGCGAGAACGTCGTCCAGGACACCATCCTGGCCCTCGGTCTGATGATCTGCTTCTACTACGCCCTGACGGCCTTCGCCTGCGTCTGGTACTTCCGCCGCTCGCTCCGGAGCAGCCTGCGCGACCTGGTGCTGCGGGGCATCGCCCCGCTGCTCGGCGGCGTGCTGCTCGCCGGGGTGTTCCTGCAGACCCTCACCGACGCCTGGGACCCGGACTACGGCAGCGGCGCCGTCTTCGGGATCGGATCGGTATTCGTCATCGGCGTCGGCATCCTGCTGCTCGGGGCGGTGCTGATGACCTGCTACGCCGCGTTCCGGCCCGAGTTCTTCCGCGGCGAGACCCTGCGCAAGGACACCCCCGCACTGATCGTGGAGGACTGACGCTATCCTCGAACGCGTGAAGCGCTTCGCAGGTCTCGACTGGTGGCCGTCCTAGGACGGCCACCAGTCATGCCTGACCAGGGCCGTCCGGAAGGACGGCCCTGTTGCGTCTCCCCGACGGGACGGGCCCGGAACCCCGGACGGACGGCCACCGCCACCGCCGTACCGAGGAGAGATCCGATGACCGTTCCCACCGCCGCCCGTACCGTCCCCGTCGAGCCCGTTGCCCCCGCCGAACCCGCCGACCAGGCCGTGCCCGGCACCCCGGCCGCGCCCGCCCGCCGGCCCGGTGCCGACCTGGACGAGACGATCCGCCGGGATCCGGGCGCCCACCGGGTCCTGACCGGCGACCGACCCACCGGCCCGCTCCACCTCGGCCACTACTTCGGCACCCTGCAGAACCGGGTCCGCCTCCAGCGCCTGGGCGTCGAGATGTTCGTCGTGGTCGCCGACTACCAGGTCATCACCGACCGCGACATCGCCGACCGCCTCGCCGAGCACAGCGAGAACCTCGTCCTCGACTACCTCGCCGCCGGGCTGGACCCGGACCGCGCCACGATCTTCGCCCACAGCGCCGTCCCCGCCCTCAACCAGTTGCTACTGCCCTTCCTCAGCCTGGTCAGCGTGGCCGAACTGGGCCGCAACCCCACCGTCAAGGACGAGATCGCCCACTCCAGCCAGTCGGCCGTGAACGGACTGATGTTCACGTACCCCGTCCACCAGGCCGCCGACATCCTCTTCTGCAAGGCGAACGTCGTTCCGGTCGGCCAGGACCAGCTGCCCCATCTCGAAGTGGCCCGCACCGTCGCCCGGCGCTTCAACGAGCGCTACCCGCACCCGGACGGCACCGGCGTCTTCCCCCGGCCGGAGGCCCTGCTCTCCGCCGCCCCGCTGCTGCTCGGGACCGACGGCGGCAAGATGAGCAAGAGCCGGGGCAACGCCGTCCGGCTCTCCGCCGACGCCGACACCACCGCCCGCCTGATCCGGGGCGCCAAGACCGACCCGGACCGCCGGATCACCTACGACCCGGCCGCCCGGCCGGAGGTCTCCAGCCTGGTGCTGCTCGCCGCGCTCTGCCAGGACCGCGCGCCGGAACTGGTCGCCGACGAGATCGGCGACGGTGGCGCCGCCGTCCTCAAGCGCACGGTGACCGAGGCGGTCAACGAGCACTTCGGCCCGATGCGCGCCCGCCGTGCCGAACTCGCCGCCGACCGCGGCTACATCCGGCAGGTCCTGCGGGAGGGCGCAGAGCGCGCCAACGTCGTGGCCGAGGCCACGCTCGCCGAGGTCAGGGCGGTGATGGGATCGGTCTGAAGCGGGCGGGGCATACCTCCCCCGGGCGAACCGGACCGGACCGGACCGATCCGTCCCGAGCCCGCGCCATCCCCGCGCACCTCGTTGCCCGTACCCCTGGAAGGATCCCGGCCATGGACCAGCAACCGACCCCGCCCGGCCGAGGGTTGACGCGCCCGCCGCACCTCCGGCCCGGGGACCACATCGTCGTGGTCGCCCCCAGTGGCCCGATCGACCCCGAGCGGCTCACCGCCGGGTGCGCGATCCTGCGCTCCTGGGGGCTGCGGGTCACCGTCGCGCCGCACGTCCTCGACACCCACCCGACCCTCGCCCACCTGGCGGGCGCCGACGCGGACCGGGCCGCCGACCTCCAGGACGCCTGGCTCGACCCCACCGTCGACGCCGTGATCTGCGCCCGCGGCGGCTACGGCGTCCACCGCATGGTCGACCTGCTCGACTGGGAGGCGATGCGCGCCGCTGCGCCCAAGGTGCTGATCGGCTTCAGTGACGTGTCCTCGCTGCACGAGGCCGTCGCCCGGCGACTCGGTGTCGCCTCGCTGTACGGGCCGATGAGTTCGGCCGGCTCCTTCATCTCCGACGGACCGACGGCCGAACACCTGCGCCGCACCCTCTTCGAACCCACGGCCACGACGGTGATCACCTCGGCCACGGCCTCCGCACTCGTCCCCGGCCGGGCCCGCGGCATCACCGCCGGGGGCTGCGCGCACGTCCTCGCGGCCGAGCGCGGCACGCCCGCGGCCCGGCCCTCCTTCGCCGGCACGATCATGATCCTGGAGGACGTCAACGAGCACCCGTACCAGCTCGACCGTCTCCTCACCCAGTTCCTGCGCTCCGGCGCCTTCGAGGGAGTCGCGGGTATCGCCCTCGGCTCGTGGGAGGGCTGCGGCCGACCCGACCGCGTCCGCGAGGTCATGCTCGACCGGCTGGGTCCGCTGGGCGTACCCGTCATCTGGGAGCTGGGCTTCGGCCACTGCCCCTCCACCCTCACCGTTCCGCTGGGCGTGCCCGCCCTGCTCGACGCCGACACCGGAACCCTCACCCTGGAGACACCCGCCCTCGCCGCGCGCTGAACCCCCGGCACCGGGGCCGTCCGAGGTCACCGGGCGCGGTCGGCGCGGGTGCGGTCATCGCGGGTGGGCTCAGTAGGGTGCGGCCATGAACGAGGACACCCTCACCACCCTCGCCCTGGGCTTCCTCCGGGGGCCGGGCAGCAATGCCCGCACCATCCTCGGACTTGCCGGCCCGCCCGGCGCCGGCAAGTCCACCCTGGCCCGGTACCTCGTGGCGGAGGTCGAGCGACTGGAAGGCCCGGGCAGCGCCGCGTACCTCCCGCTCGACGGATTCCACCTCTCCGCGGCACAGCTCGACCGCCTCGGCCTGGCCCACCGCAAGGGCGCACCCGCCACCTTCGACGTACACGGCTACGTCGCACTGCTGCGCCGGGTCGCTGCCGACCGCTTCCAGCCCATCTACGTCCCCGACTTCGACCGGGACCTCGACGAGCCGGTCGCCGCCCGCCATGTCGTCCCGCCCCAGGCCCGCCTCGTCGTCACCGAGGGCAACTACCTCGCCGCCGCCGAACACCCGTGGTCGGAGGCCCGCCGACTGATGCGCGAGCTCTGGTACGTCGAGGCCGAGGACACCGTCCGGGAGGAGCGACTGATCGCCCGCCACCGGGCCGGCGGGCGCGACGAGGCCACGGCCCGCCAGTGGGTCACCACCAACGACCACCCCAACGGCGAGTACGTGAAGGCCGCCCGTTCGCTCTGTACCCGGACCGTGCCCGGCACCGGTTTGCCTCCGGCCCCGCATGGGCGTAGTGTTCTCTAGTCGCTCGGCTGGGAGCACCGGACACGCATCTGCGCGGACGGTCCCGGGGCGGCCAATCCTTGAAACACCACTTTCCGGTTCTGATCGGGCTGTGCTTTGTCATTTTGACGGTGCGGCTCAGGTCTTATTCGGTGTGCGCGTTTATATGGGTTGCGGTCGGATTCGCCTTTCGGGGCGGGGATCGGCTAGAGTTTGAAACGTCGGACGGGGCGTCAAGCCGCAGAAGACATCAGCGAGTTGGATGAGGGAAGCGCCGGAAACGGCACGGAGAACATCTGATAAGCTGGGAACACGAAAGAACGAAGCGCCCGGAGGGCCCGCTGGAAGGCGGTCCGAAGGAAGTGTCCGTTCCTTGAGAACTCAACAGCGTGCCAAAAGTCAAC